>DATBYX010000196.1:0-4392 GCA_036513475.1 Xanthobacteraceae bacterium
CCTCGTGATTATCGACGAATCATGATTCCGTCTCCTTAAAGGCTTTTAGCGACGGGAGCGGACTATGATGGGTCGGCAGGCGGTCGATCAGAGCCAGCTGTTCTATCTTTTCAACCTCGAAGAACACATTCCAGCGGATCACCTGCTACGCCGTCTCAATCCAATCGTCACGCGGGTGCTGGCTGACCTTCGCGAGAAGCTGGCGCCGTTCTACAGCGACATCGGCCGACCCTCGATCGACCCTGAGCTGATGATCCGGATGCTCATTGTCGGCTACTGCTATGGCATCCGCTTCGAGCGGAGGCTGTGCGAGGAGGTCAAACTTCATCTTGGCTATCGCTGGTTCTGCCGTCTCGAACTCGATGACAAGGTCCCCGATCATTCGACGTTCTCGGTCAATCGTCACGGCCGCTTTCGCGATAGTGACTTCTTCCGCCAAGTATTTGAGGCGGTGGTGCGGGCTTGCATGGATGCAGGTCTCGTCAAGGGCGAGGGCTTTGCGGTCGATGCGAGCGTCATGGAAGCCGACGCCAGCCGGTATCATGGCAAGGCTCCCGGCGAGATCGACTGGTCGGCACCCGAGCGTCAGACGCGCGCCGTCGCGGAGTTCCTTACGGCCCTCGATGAGGAAGACGCTGACGCTGATCGCAAGCCGCCAAAGGTCATCTCGCCGGTCGACCCATGCTCGGCGTGGACTGCGAAAGCCAACAAGCGCGTCCAATTTGGCTATGGGCTCAATTATCTGATCGATATTAAGTACGCGGTCATCGTCGACGTAGAGGCTACGCCAGCCCGCACTTATGACGAGGTCGCTGCGACAAAGACGATGATCAAGCGAACGGAGCAGCGCTTGGGGCTCAAGCCCGAACGGCTCGCCGCCGACACGGCCTACGGCACTGGCAAGTTCCTCCATTGGGTTATCGGCGCCGGGATCACACCGCACATCCCTGTTTGGGACCGGAGCACGCGGGAAGAAGGCATCCTGTCGCGCGCGGACTTTACCTTCGATCCAGAGCGCAATCTCTACACCTGCCCTCAGGGTAAGTTTCTCAGGACGACCGGGACGGTGCACGATGGCAGGACCATCCTTTATCGCGCGAGGACCCGCGACTGCGGCTCATGTCCGCTCAAGCCCACGTGCACTCCGAATATGACCTTCCGAAAGATCCCGCGCGACGTGCATGAGGACGCACGCGATGCGACCCGCGCCTTGATGGGTACGCCTGAGTTCGCCAGATCCCGCAACGAGCGTAAGAAGGTCGAAATGCGCTTTGCGCACGTGAAGACACACCACGGTTTCGAGCGTATGCGGTTGCGGGGCCTTTCCGGTGCGCGCGACGAGTTCCACCTCGCAGCCATCGTGCAAAACTTGAAAACCCTCGCCAACCATATATGGCGGCCGTGGCTGAACACGCCGGCTGCATGCGTTGCCTGAGCGTCCTTGGCGTCCGACGTGCAGCCAGCGTTGGACGCCTTCGCTAAAGTGGCCAGTCCTGCCAGAGAGGATACGAAGACCAAGAGGAAAACAGACCCTCAAAAGTTTGAATGGGAGGGCTCGCTGGCCTCATCAGCGACTTTTTCAACAGCATCGGTCAAAACGAGAATCCGCATCTTTGGGGCTTATGTCAGCTCTCGCTAGCTGCGGACATAACCGGGCAAATTCATTTGACGCGCCGAAGGCAAGGCGTAAGCTCGTTACGTCGGTCGCACTGACCGATACCTCATTGGCCCTAAGCCCCGGCTTCGCGTCGGGGCTTTTTTATTGGCACACAGCACGAATCGAAGAGCCCTGGCGGGCTGGGGGGAGAGGCAGCTCGACCAGGGCTCAGAGTCCGCCGCATTCGGTCTGGGGGGACAGGGAGGCAGCGGTCCGGTCCATGCTTAGTCTGATTCTGTGGCGCCTGTCGAACGCGCTCGTACACGCCAAGGCGAGCGCCGCCCATCGTTGTGCTATGGGGGAATTGGTCATGCGCACCGATGATCGTCCTCTCGGTGCGTGTGGCAAGTCCCGGCGCGTCGGGGCGCTCACACTGTGCCTGAACCGGGCTGCTCCGTGCCCCAGTAACGCCAGCGCCAAAGCCAGACACGGTGGTAGAGCCCGCAACGATTGCAAAGCAACTCGGTCGGGTAAACACCGAGGTCGTCATCGATGCGGCGCCAGGAGCCGTTGTGCAAAAGCTGGCATCTCACGCGGCGGAGGGCGGCTCGAACTTTGCTCGCAGCCGCATGAATCGGGCGCTCGGTGGTGGATGTGTCCGCGCTAGTTTCTTGTGGCATCGCCCCGCTCCGCTATTGCCGCGGCGATCTCGTGAACGGTCTGGATATCGACGTGGCCGCCGTACTGTGGCTGCAGCACGGGTAGCGGCTCAACCCACTGGTTTCACTCCGAATGCATCCACGAACGCCTTTTCGACCGCTGCGCTCTCGACTGTGCCGCGGTGTTCTTTCATGAACTCCAGGGCGGCAGCCAAGCTTCCGAACCTGTAGCCTTAAGAAACCGCACTATGATGGCGGCAACCTCACGCTCGTCGTCCGCTGTCCATTCCCTCTCATCGTCCATTGGGTTGCCCTCCCGTCTGCACACTCCCAAGGACTTCACGAGAATCAATGTAGGTAAGGATCGGCGCCCCTAAGGATTCCGCAAGTGCAACCCCCCGTTATTCACAGTTGTGTGCAAAATTCTTCAAGCGGGTCCGACGCAAACTGTCAGATCAATGCGTTTCGCGCCGCGTTCGGCGCCGAACCGCCGGCTGCCATCACGATCCCGACACCCCCCATCGCTCCGATGCCGGCACCATTGCGATGGCAGAGAGGAGCTTTCTACGATGGCCGACCGAAGTTACGCCGATAGCGATCAGGTCCTCGCCCGTCAGGTCCGGCAGGACGTCCCCGTCGATATCGTTGTCGCGAAACGCTGTGGCGTATTGCGCGAGACCGAGTTGCTCCAGCCAAATCGTTACATTCATCGGCACCCCTAAAAAAGGAGACCTCAGCTGCAGGTCGGCAAGCGTTTCAGCCGTGGCATCAAATCGAAGGACCTGGGACCGTACCAAACTCAATCATTCACATACTTGCTGCGCCGATCAGCGCCAGGGTCCCACTCTAATCTGCGCCCAGCGCCTTCCACACGCCATTGGCGGTTGCCACGACCCGATTACCAACCAAGAGTTCGGCGCTCATAAAAATCAGCGAACGCGTCCGGCGGATGACCCTGCACCTGGCTTCCACAAACTCGCCGATCTGAACGGACTCGATGAAGTGCACGTCGAGTTGGATGGTCGCCTGCGGTTTTCGGTTGTTAGCGTACCAGCAGGTCATTCCCATTGAACGGTCTGCGAAGGTCATCAACACACTGCCCTGCACGACGCCGCGGCGGCGAGCACTCTCCGCACACAAACCGCAAGAGGTCTGAGGCGCTCCCGGTCCACATGGTCCGGTCGACCATGAATGCCCGCAGGCAAGTGGCTACGGGATCTGCCTCGATGATGCTCTCGATGGCGGCTCGGCGGTTTGCCGCGATCTTCGATCACGGCGCTGCAAGTTTGCGTCAGCACCGTCAGCATCGTCTGCACCGCTGTTGCTCATTTTAGGGCCCCAGCAAGACCAGCTTGGTCGCAATAAGAACCATTACTGCGGGCAGCACCGACAATGCTGACGGTGCTGACGTTATTTTGAAGCTCCTCGCAGCTCGCCGGGGAGGGGGCGGCATCGTTGTCGAGGCCTTTGCGGAAGGGTCAAGCCGCGCGCTCGGTCTTCCGCGTCATGTCGCCTCGACCGGCAAGCAGGCCGGCAACGGAGATATCTTCGTCGATGTCCTCCCAGTGGAGGCCGGTGCGGCTGAGCTCGACGCTTTCGCGCTGGGCCGGGGTCGCGTGCAGCAGGCGCGGAAACCAGGCCAATGGCACGCCCAACGTGCGGCCATCGCTCAGCTCGACCCACATCGCGTGTTCGTCAAATCGAACTGCCGTCGCCGAAATGCTCATGCCATGCCCTCAAGATTAGTTCCCGGTGTTCGGTGATAACGCGTAGGATACAGGCGAACGAAGAATAGGTGTAGCGTCGGCCTAGAATTGCAGTGGAACATATGGACTTTCCCTGAAGTTAAGGAAGCAAAATGCGGCCCCGGGCGGGCACTCCGAAAATCGACATTAACGACCGAAGCTCGTGGAGGTCACGATGAAGCTTCCTCGCCGCGAATTCCTGCATCTCATTGCAGGCGCTGTCACGCTTCCGATGATACGTCGCACGGCACGGGCGCAAACCTACCCAACGCATCCCGTGCGAATCATCGTGCCGTTCGCGCCGGGAGGGCCGGCTGACATTCTGGCACGCCTGCTCGCGCAGAAGCTCAGCGAGCATTTGGGCACGCAGTTCTATATCGAGAACCAGCCC
>DATBYX010000197.1:0-4930 GCA_036513475.1 Xanthobacteraceae bacterium
GGCTGCGGGAATTTGTGCGACCCGTGGCGCATGTCTTTACCCTCTCGTAGGCTTGATAGTTTACAAATGCCCCCTTTCCGCCGGATTACAGGGGCAATCGACTCGAAATGGCGTCCCGAGGGAAACCAACCGAAGGGAGGCGCCTTGTTCCGCGTCTCTATCTTGTGACCCCGGAGGAGTCCGCCGGGGCTGGGGACATGCTCGCGCAGACCATTGGTGCTGCCGATTTTGCCGCCGTGGTGCTGCGCCTTCCCCCGGCACTCGAATACGCGAAACTGGACCACGTCAAGGCATTCGGACCGGGGGTGCAGGAAAAGGGGATTGCTCTCCTCCTCGACGGAGATGCCCAGCTTGCGGTACGTGCGGGAGCCGACGGTGCCCATCTCAGCGGAGTGGAAGCGCTGAAGGCGGCGCTTCCCAGCCTCAAGCCGGATCGTATCGCTGGCTGCGGGCGGCTCGCGACCCGGCACGATGCCATGATCGCGGGCGAGTTGGGCGCGGATTACGTCATGTTCGGCGAGCCGGACAGCGCCGGCCGGCGGCCATCGTTGCAGGCCATCCTGGAACGAGTGGCATGGTGGGCCGAGTTGTTTGAGCTTCCCTGCGTCGGGTTTGCCGGCGCGCTGGACGAGGTGGAACCGCTCGCTCGCGCCGGGGCGGATTTTGTTGCTGTCGGCGATTTCGTGTTCTCCGATGCGCGCGGATGCGCCGCCGCCGCCGCGGAGGTCGCGCGACGGATAGCGGATGCGGAGGCACCCAGATGAGCTGGATGCGAGTGTCCGCAGGCGCGGTTGTGCTCCTCCTCGTTCCAGTGGGGGCGTGGGTCTCGCCCGGAGCCGGCCAGGCACCGCCACAAACCATTGCGCCCCCGCCCGTTGCTGCCGCAAAGCCCGCGGCCAAGCCCGTGCCCAAGCCTGTTCCGCCCAAGCCATCAGCGGGTGCCGCGGCTGCGCCGCCGAGCTCGGCGCCGCCGCCCCCGCAGGCGCCCGGAACGGACCGGGAGCACGCCCGCGATCTCGCCTATGGTGCATACCAGCGAGGCTATTATCTCACCGCATTCGCGATCGCGACGCGCCGGGTCGAGGACAAGAGCGACGTCAAGGCCATGACGCTGCTTGGGGAGCTTTATGCCAACGGCTACGGGGTAGAACGCAACGACAGGAAAGCCGTCGAATGGTATCGACTCGCCGCTGACCGCGGTGACCGGGAAGCCATGTTCGCGCTGGGCATGTTTTACCTCGGCGGACGAACCGGAGCCGCGGATGGCGAGCGGGGGGCAAAGCTTCTCGCCGCGGCTGCCAAGCTCGGCCATCCCGCTGCCTCCTATGATCTCGCCCTTCTTTATCTCGAGGGGAGGGTCTTTCCCCAGGACTTCACCCGGGCGGCTGAGCTGTTCCGCGCGGCCGCGGAGGCCGGAAATCCGGAAGCGCAATACGCACTGGCCACCCTTTATAAGGAGGGCCGGGGCGTGGCCAAGGACTTGAGCGAGGCCGCCCGGCTGTTGGCCGCCGCCTCCGCGGCCGATTACACCGACGCCGAGGTCGAATACGCAATCGCGCTGTTCAATGGGATTGGCGTTCCCAGGAACGAATTGACCGCCGCCACGCTCTTGAACAAAGCCGCCCGCAAGGGAAATCCGGTCGCGCAGAACCGTCTCGCGAACATCCTCGCGGTGGGGCATGGGGTAAAGGCTGATCCGGTCACGGCCATAAAGTGGCACATGGTTGCCAAGGCCGGCGGTGTGAGCGACGTTCCCCTCGATGCTTTCGTGGAAAGACAGACTCCGGAGGTTCGCACCGCGGCAGAGAAAGCGGCCAAGCCCTGGCTCGACGCGCTCAAGGAGAAACGCGCGTCCCACTCTTGACGTCGCCGCTCCATGCGGGCACAGCGGCCCATCTTTCCCGCTCGCGCTCATGCGCCCGCATCCCGGCCGTAGCAAAGCAATTGTTCGGCCCTTCCCTCCCGGTCATGCTCCGCTCCGCCCTGCTCAACGTCATGATCAAAGCCGCGCAGAAGGCGGCTCGCGCGCTCAAGCGGGACTTCGGCGAGGTCGAGCACCTTCAGGTGTCGCTGAAAGGACCCGGGAATTTCGTCAGCGCTGCCGATCACCGGGCCGAGCAGACCCTGCGCGAGGAACTTGAGCGGGCGCGGCCAGGCTACAGTTTTCTGGGCGAGGAAGGCGGGCGGTACCAAGGCACCGATAAAACCCACTGCTGGATCGTCGATCCGCTGGATGGCACGCTGAATTTCCTGCACAGCATTCCGCATTTCGCGATCTCGATCGCGCTCGCGCGCGAAGGCGCCATCGTGGCGGGGATCGTCTACAATCCCGTCACCGACGAGCTGTTCACAGCGGAGCGCGGCAAGGGGGCGTTCCTCAATGACCGCCGCATCCGGGTGGCGTCCCGCAAACGCCTGGCGGATTCGGTCATTGCCTGCGCGCTGCCCCATCCCAGTCGGGGCGATGCGGCGCTTGCGCGGCAGGAGCACTCGGCCGTGCAGGAAAGAGTGGCTGGGCTGCGGCGATTTGGCGCCGCTGCACTCGATTTGGCGTGGGTCGCCGCGGGCCGCGTCGATGGCTACTGGGAACGGGGTCTTGCTCCCTGGGACATGGCCGCTGGCATCGCGCTGGTGCGTGAGGCCGGCGGGTTCGTCACCGACCTGTCGGGACGAGAGATTGCTCTGACGTCCGACAGCATCCTTGCCGGCAACGAGCTGTTGCACCGGGATCTCCTGCGCTTGCTCGGTCCCTCGGCACGGCCCGCGGCAGCTGCGGCAGGATGACCTGCGGTTTGTCGTGCATTGTAGGAGAGAGATGCGCGACGGCGCACACGTCAATTCCAGCTGTTTTTCACTTGGCGGGCGAGAAACACCGGCCGCTGAGCGCCTTGCGGGTTCTTCCTTCCGTCGCGGCAGTGCCGTATTGTGACGTAGATTGAGAGCAGCGGCGAAGAATTGCACGCCATGGCGCAAGATATCGATCCTTTTAAGCTTTCTTCACCTCGGATTTTTCTTGTGCGGATGCTGGTGTTCCTCATCCTCTGCGCACTGGTCGTCCTCATACTCTACAAGCAGATCTGGACGGCTTTCCTCGCCAATCCAGGGCTGAATGCGCTGATCATCGGCGTGCTCGTGATCGGCATTGCGCTTGCGTTCCGTCAGGTCATTCGGCTGTTCCCCGAAGTGAATTGGGTGAACGGATTTCGGCTTGCCGATCCCGGGATTGCGGTCGAACGCCCGCCGGTGCTGCTGGCTCCCATGGCAGTTCTGCTCGGCGACCGCATCGGCCGGATGGCGATCTCATCCCAGCTGATGCGCGGCATTCTCGATTCGATTGCCACACGGCTCGACGAAGCCCGCGATATGTCGCGCTACATGACCGGTCTTCTGGTCTTTTTGGGGTTGCTCGGCACCTTCTGGGGCCTGATCGAGACGGTAGGCTCCGTGGGTAACGTCATCAACACGCTCAAGCCCGGAGGCGATGCCGCGGCGATTTTTGATTCGCTCAAGGAGGGCCTTGCCGCCCCGCTAAGCGGAATGGGCATATCCTTCTCCTCCTCGTTGTTCGGGCTGGCCGGCTCGCTGGTGCTCGGGTTTCTCGACCTGCAGACGAGCCAAGCACAAAACCGGTTCTACACCGATCTCGAGGATTGGTTGTCCACCACGGTCCGCGATCTCGTCGTGGACAGGGAGGGGCCGGGCGCCGCGCCGGCGGGCGCGCTTTCGGGGGATCTCAAAGGCGCAATCGACCGCTTGCGCGATGTTGTCGCAGAAGGCGGGTCGAACCGAGCGACCACGACTGCCATGGCCAACCTGGCTGAAGCCATTCAGGGACTGGTCCATCACATGCGCGCGGAGCAGCAGATGATCCGCGACTGGGTCGACTCCCAGGCCCAGCAGCATCGTGATATTCGCCGACTGTTGGAAATCCTCGTGCGGGAAAATGTGAACAAATAGGTAGGCTCGATGGCTCTTGCACGTGCGCGCCGGGACGTCGGCATCAATTATTGGCCAGGTTTCGTCGATGCGCTCTCGACCCTCATCCTCGGCATCATCTTCCTGCTCACGGTTTTCGTCGTCGTGCAGTTTTATCTCACCCAGGAAGTTTCCGGAAAGGATACGGCGCTGAACCGTCTCAACGCGCAGATCGCCCAGCTCACGGAGCTTCTCTCTCTGGAAAAAACCGGCAAGCTCAGCCTCGAAGAGCAGCTCGCGCAGATTCGCTCGAGCCTTTCCACGGCGGAAGGCGATCGCGACCGCTATCGCGGCCTCTATGAGGGCATCGGCAGCGGGGCGGCGAGCGCTCAGGGCAAGGTTACTGAGCTCAGCGGTCAGCTCGATGCGGAGAAAAAGCTCAGCTCCCGCGCATTGGCGCAAGTGGAGATTCTCAACCAGCAGATCGCCGCGCTGCGCCGCCAGCTCGCCGCGCTCGAGGAGGCACTCGATGCGACCGAGAAGAAGGACAAGGAATCCCAGACCCGCATCGCCGATCTGGGGCAACGGCTGAATGTCGCCTTGGCGCAGCGGGTGCAGGAATTGTCACGCTACCGGTCCGACTTCTTCGGGCGACTGCGGACGATCCTGGGCAACCGCCCGGATATTCGCATTGTCGGGGACCGTTTCGTGTTCCAGTCCGAAGTATTCTTCGATACGGGGAAGGCCACGCTCGATAAGCCGGAAGGCCGCGCCGAGCTTGACGGGCTCGCGGGCGCGCTGCTCGATCTGGAGAAGAAGATCCCGGGCGAAATCCCCTGGGTACTGCGCGTCGACGGGCACACCGATGTGCGCCCGATCAACAGTCCCCTCTACAAGAACAATTGGGAGCTTTCGGCGGCACGTGCGATCTCCGTGGTGCAATACCTCATCGCCAAAGGGGTCTCGCCGCAGCACCTGGTGGCAGCAGGTTTTGGCGAGTTCCAGCCGACCGAAA
>DATBYX010000198.1:0-3281 GCA_036513475.1 Xanthobacteraceae bacterium
GCCCAGTCTCCGGATTTCAGGCGCTCGATCGCCGTATTATAAAGCTCGAGTGCCTTGCGCGACTGTTCCGCGGCGGCGCCTGCAAGCGTGGTCGTGCCGCTGGCTGCCGCCGATTCGGCGCCACCCTCCGGAAACAGCGCCGACAACGCCGCTGCGAGCGTCTCTTTCATCACGACCTGATCGCCATAGGCTGCGATCACCCGTTTGAGCTCCGGCAACTGTCCCTGCTCTGCCCGCAGATAGAGCGGCGATACATAGAGGATCGAGTTCTCGATCGGGATGACCAGCATGTTGCCGCGGATCACGCGCGATCCCAGCTGGTTCCAGAGCGAAAGCTGCTGCGAAATGTCGGTATTCTGATTGATGCGAGCCTCGATCTGAAACGGCCCGTAGACGAGCTTGTCCTTGGGGAACTCGTAGACAATCAGCTTTCCGTAGTTCGGCGGATCGCAGCGCGCTGCGAGCCATGCGATCATATTCTGTCGCTGGCTCGGCACCATTGGCAGCATGAGAAAGAATTCGGCCTTCGATTCGCCGGGCAGGCGCATGATGATGTAGTAGGGCACCATCACCGCGTTCTCCCCGCCCTCCGGCTGGCGCGGGAATTGCCAGAGGTCTTCGCGATTGTAGAACACCTCCGGGCTGTCCATGTGGTAGGCGCGATACATCTGCGCCTGAATGCGAAACAGGTCCTCCGGGTAGCGGATGTGCTTCTGCAGATCCGCCGGCATCGCCTGCAGCGGCTTGAATATCCCCGGAAAAATCCGCTGGTAGGTTGCCGCGATCGGCTCTGATGCATCCATCAAATAGAAGTCAACAGTTCCGTTATAACTGTCGACGACAACCTTCACCGAATTGCGAATGTAATTGAGACCGCCCCGTTGAACGGGCTGCGCATACGGAAAATAGCTGCTGCTCGTATAGGCGTCCTGGACCCAGAACAGTCTTCCCTCGCTGACTACCAGATACGGGTCATGGTCGAGGCTCAGAAACGGCGCAATCGCGCCTACGCGCTCCTGAATATTGCGGCGGATCATGATCCGGCTCGCGTCGGTGATGTAGCTTGAGAGCAGCAGGTTCACGTCGCTGAAGTACCAGGCAAACAGAGCTTTTCGCGCAAGCCCGCCGACCGCAACACCGCCCGTCCCGTTGTAGAGCGCATAAATGTTGTCTTTGCCCTTGGGATAGTCGAATTCCGGCGTGCTCGCCTTGACGACGACGTAGCTGTCGGTTTCCTCGCCGTAGTAGATGCGCGGCTCGCTGATCTCGGGGCCGCCGGACGCAACCGGGGGAATATCGCGCAGATAGAAAACCGGCAGCCCCTCCGCGCTCTTGCGCGTGACCGGACTCATCACCGCGCCGTTGCCATGGGTGAACAGCAGGTGAGTATTCACCCAGGTCTGAGCATTGGAGGGAAGCAGGGAAGATTTCAGCTCGCGCGCCGACAGCATCACGGCCTGGTACGTATCATCGAGCCAATACCGATCGATATCCACGTCGTGAAACTTGTAGTAAGTCCTGATCTCCTGCATTTGACCGTAAGTGTCCATCAGCGGCTGCCAGTCCCACAGCCGGACGTTGTCAATCGTGACTTTGTTGGCCGCCAGCGTCTTTGCGGTGAGGCTTTGTTCCGCCGGGAACGCGTCGACCGCTACCTGATGAAGGTTATAGGCGAGCTGCGTCGAGGCGATGTTGCGCTGGATGTATGGGCGTTCCAGCTGCAGTTCGTTGGGTTTGACGTACACGCGCTGGATAACCGCAGGAACTATTTCCGACAGCAGAAGGGAACTTCCAAATAGAATAGCCGCTGCGGCCGCGGGAAGCTTGTAGGTCCGGAATCTTACGTTCGCCCAGCAGCCGAACGCGACGAGGACAGCAATTCCGATCAGCACCCAAAGGACCGGCAGTTCAACGTGGATATCGGTATAGCCGGCACCCACCACCACGCTGTTATCGCCGTAGAGCAGCAGATAGCGGTCGAGACCGTAGGACCAGGCCTTCACCGCAAAGAACAGGCCGAGCAGCACCGAGCCATGGGCGATCGCGGCTGGCGAGACCGATCGGCGCTGGGCGTGATATTCGATATCGCCCCTGATCCAGTACACCACTCCCGCGAGCAGCGCGCTCAAAAAGAGCGTCCACAGCAGCCAGTTCTTGATAGCCAGATAGGCGGGCAGCGAAAACAAATAGAAGCCGATGTCCCGGCCGAAGAGCGGATCGCTTGCGCCAAACGGTGCCTGATAGAGGTAACGCAGGAACACTCCCCAATTGTGAATCTCTCCCCAGCCGACAAGCATGGCGAGAACAATCGCGCCGCCGTAAATAACAGCAGGCCAAGGCAACCGATGGCGCATGGCGTCCAGAACGTCCGGCAATGTGACGGCGCCTGCGTTTGTCCACTCGAAATCTGTCCGGCGATGGAACCCCGCACTTTGCGCTAGACCAAGCGCGACCCATCCATTCACCCAAAGGATGCTTGCGGTCGCCGTGAAAACCACCAGGAAGACGACGCCCTTTGCGAGGATGATGGTCCAGAAGACGTGCAAGTACCCGATGGCTGAGAACCAGAGCCAATCGACCACAAAGCTTGCCATGCTTCCCAGCACAATGAGGCACCCCACCACAAGGACGATGGCGATCAGGAGCGCCACCGCAGTGCCTCGCCTTAACGGGCGCCGGCTGATCAGGAGTGTCATGGCTTCATCTTAGCTCGTGGCTTCGCCGCCTGAGAAGGTTCAGGACCAGCCGGAGCCAACGGCTTGAACAACGATATTGTCAACGACGCTTCGGACGCCAGGCGTGAGTTCCGCAACATGAGCACAAAGATAATCGGCAACACCAATGCAATCTGCAGGGTGGCACTTCTCGCAGTGGGAGACTTGACCGCCTCAGCTGGTGAGCGCGGCCAGAATGAACAGCCCAGCGCCGATCAGGAGAGCAAGCCCTATGCCGCCGAGGATCGACAGAGCACGATGTGCGCGATGAGCAGATTTGGTTTTGGCGGCGGCAGTGTGCGCCGCAGCGATATTCATCCAGAAGTTACTCATCTCGCTTTACCTCAATACAGGCCGTGTTTGTTCCCAATCTAATGGGCGAAAGATAGGAATTCTATGTGAAACAGGTGCCCGCGCTACAGAGAAAGAGTATACGAGCATGCCTGAAACCGGAGGCCATAAAGAAAAGAGTCTGAAAAAGACTCTCGGGCATAGGAATTTCATAAAACGATTACGACTTCTGGGAACTCGGGCTTTTATACCGTTCCAATAAAAACGGTCCGCTTG
>DATBYX010000199.1:0-3351 GCA_036513475.1 Xanthobacteraceae bacterium
GTTCCGCTGCTGGACATCCTGCAATCGGTTCCGATCCTCGGCTTTCTTTCGATCACGATCGTCTTTTTCATGTCGCTTGCGCCGGGCCGGGTGCTCGGTGCCGAATTCGCGGCCATCTTTGCAATCTTCACCAGCCAGGCCTGGAACATGGGCTTTAGCTTTTATCAATCACTGCGAACCGTTCCGGTGGAGCTCCTGGAGGCGGCCTCGGTGTTCAGGCTTTCGCCGTGGATGCGCTTTTGGCGCGTGGAAGCGCCGTTCGGCATGCCTCAGCTCATCTGGAACATGATGATGTCCA
Source organism: Xanthobacteraceae bacterium (assembly GCA_036513475.1). GTDB lineage: Bacteria > Pseudomonadota > Alphaproteobacteria > Rhizobiales > Xanthobacteraceae > VAZQ01. The sequence continues at coordinate 299 of DATBYX010000199.1, forward strand.
TGTCCGGCAGCTGGTTTTTCGTGGTCGCGTCCGAGGCGATCAGCGTCGGCAACACCACGGTGCTGCTTCCAGGCATGGGGTCCTACATTGCCGTTGCGATTGCGCAAAAAAGCTTGGCGGCAGTCGCTTGGGCGATAGGCACCATGCTGGTGGTCATCCTGATCTATGATCTAGTGCTGTTTCGGCCGCTGGTCGCATGGGCTGATCGATTCCGGTTCGAGCATGAGGCAGGCCTCCCGCCGCCCAGGTCCTGGGTGCTCAACGTTCTTCGGCGCTCCGGCATCGTTGCCCTGCTTGCCCGTCCGGGGGCGATGATCTGGCGCCAGTCGTTTGGATGGCGTTCCTTCCGCGCGGCCAAGGCTGCTCCGAGATCGCACGAACGCCTGCGGCGGAGAGGCGATCGACTGTGGACGGCCTTTGTCCTCGTCGTAGCGGCGGCGGCACTTTGGCAGGTTTCGCGCTTCGTCATGCAGGAGCTCGCGCCGGCCGATATCGGGGAAGCATTTGCGCTCGGCCTCGCGACCTTGCTGCGTATCGTGATTCTCATTGCGATCGCGAGCCTCGTCTGGGTGCCTGTCGGAGTTTGGGTCGGAACGCGTCCACGCGCGACGCGGGTCGTTCAACCCGTTGCCCAGTTCCTCGCCGCCTTTCCCGCCAATCTTCTGTTCCCCCTCGTGGTCTCCGCCATCGTCGCCTATGGCCTTAATCCAGACATCTGGCTCAGTCCTCTGATGATCCTCGGCACGCAATGGTACATTCTGTTCAACGTGATTGCCGGCGCTGCGGCAATCCCTGCGGAATTGCGCGACTGTTGCGTCAATCTACAGGTGCGGGGTTGGCTGTGGTGGCGCACTACGGCTTTCCCCGCGGTATTTCCTTACTATGTGACGGGAGCTATTACCGCGGCGGGGGGCTCATGGAATGCAAGCATCGTGGCAGAGGTCGCATCATGGGGGAACCAGCGTTTGGAGGCTTATGGCCTTGGAGCATACATTGCGACTGCGACGCAGAAGGGTGATTTCCATCGCATTGTGCTCGGGATTGCGGTGATGAGCTTGTTCGTGGTGCTCATCAACAGGGCGCTGTGGCGACCGCTCTACCAGCACGCCGAACGCAAGTACCGGTTGGGATGACGCAATGGACGCAACGACGAACGTATCGCCGCTGCTGCAGGTCAAGTCTGTCCGCCAAGCTTTTCCGAAGCCGGACGGCAGTCAGCTTCTGGTGCTGGACGATCTCAATCTCGATCTCGCCGAAGGCGAGATCGTGGGCCTGCTGGGACGTTCGGGCTCGGGCAAATCGACGCTTCTTCGCCTGATCGCGGGGCTCGCCCGGCCGAGCGGAGGGAACATCACCTATCTCGGCAGGCCCGTGGTTGCTCCCGCGCCAGGGGTTGCAATGGTGTTTCAGAGCTTCGCGTTGTTTCCGTGGATGACAGTCCTCGAAAATGTCCAGCTCGGCTTGGAGGCGCTTGGGCTGCCAGGGGCTGAGATTCGCCGGCGCGCCCTCTCGGCGATCGACCTTATCGGCCTGGATGGATACGAGTCCGCCTATCCGCGCGAGCTCTCAGGCGGTATGCGCCAGCGCGTCGGCTTCGCGCGCGCGCTGGTCGTGCATCCGAATATCCTGCTGATGGATGAGCCGTTCTCGGCGCTGGATGTTCTGACGGCCGAGACGTTGCGCACCGATTTTCTCGATTTGTGGAGCGAGGGACGCTTGCCGATCAAAGGCGTGATCCTGGTCACCCACAATATCGAGGAGGCCGTGCTCATGTGCGACCGCATCCTGGTGTTCTCGACCAGTCCAGGGCACATCGTCGATCAGATCAAGGTGGATCTGCCGCAACCCCGCAATCGACTTGATCCGGACTTTCGCGACCTGGTCGAACGCATCTATGTGGTGATGACGGCACGTCCGGCCGCCTCCGCTCGTGCCTCACCTGCGCTCGAGAAAACCCGGGCCATTGGCATGGACGCGGTTCTGCCTCGCGTCTCCGCCAACCTGCTCTCCGGCTTTATCGAGGCGGTTGCGGGCGCTCCCTACAACGGGCGGGCCGACCTCCCTGTCATCGCCAGCTCGCTGCACATGGAAGTGGACGATCTGTTCCCAGTTGCCGAGAGCCTGCAACTGCTGCGTCTCGTTGACATTGAAGGCGGCGACATTCAGCTCACCGATGCCGGCAAACAATTCGCCGAAGCCCGCATCGATGACCGCAAAAAGCTGTTTCAAAAGCTGCTGCTGGCGCACGTGCCTCTAGCCACCCATATCCGGCGGGTGTTGCAGGATCGCTCTTCCCACGTCGCACCGAAGAGCCGTTTCCTCGATGAACTTGAAGATCACATGGACGAGGAAGCAGCGGAACAGACGCTACGCGCCGTGATCGGATGGGGCCGATTCGCCGAAGCTTTCGCCTATGACGACCAGTCCGAGAGATTCAGCTTGGAGAATCCGACGTAGCGCAGGATTCGCGGCGATGGCCTGCATGATGCCTGCAACTGAACTAGGGCACCGTCGGTACGCCCCTGCCCATATAATCGGCTGCAGCGATACACCCACAAAGTCATGATCCGCAGATCGGCTGTTCATGCGGTAGGCTCGGCGTCAAACGAAACCTGTTTCTCGATTCCGCGATAAATTCCCTGCTTGAACGAGTACTACCGGCTGAGCGGCGGGTGCGCGGTATCCAATGTTTGAAGCTCCTGCGGACTTAGTCTGAGTGAGAGCGCGGCGGCGTTTTCCTTTACATGCGCAGCGGAACCGGATTCGGGAATTGCAATGACGTGACCGCTACGGATCGTCCAGGCCAGGGCAACAGCGGCTGCCGAACAACCCTGTGCTGCGCCAATACGTGCAAGGGTAGGATCACGCACCAGGTTGGTGCCGGGGCCGCCGAGCGGCGAATAGGCCATCACCGGCATGCCGTGCCGCTCGCACCATGGCAGCACGTCATGTTCGATGCCCCGGTCGCCGATGTTGTAAGGCATCTGATTCGTTGCGCAGCGATCGCCTTGTGGAATACGGAACAGTTTTTCCAACTCGCTGACGTTGAAGTT
>DATBYX010000200.1:0-3856 GCA_036513475.1 Xanthobacteraceae bacterium
GAACAGGGCGCAAGCGCGCCGGACGTCGTGTCCGCGGTGATCGGGGCGGACCCGGGACGCGAGCACCGCCAGGTACATGTGATCGACGCCCAGGGCCGCATCGCCGCCCATACCGGTAAAGACTGCATAGGCTGGTGCGGAGATCTCGCCTCCGACACCATCTCGGTTGCAGGCAACATGCTCGCCGGGGCGAGAGTGATCGAGGACACGGCCTCGACTTATCACCGCAATGCCGCGCTCCCCTTTCCACGGCGCCTGATCGCCGCGATGCAGGCGGGCGAGACAGCCGGTGGCGACAAGCGCGGCAAGCAATCGGCTGCGCTCGTGATCTGCGGTGAGCAGGAATGGCCCGACATTGATCTGCGGGTCGACGATCATCCCGATCCGCTTGCCGAGCTCGAGCGCCTCGAACGGGTGAGCCGTGAGCTTTTCGTGCCTTTCAGGCAGCTGGTACCGAACCACCGCGACCGGGTGGGGCTGACCGATCATGCCGCGATCGAGACCGAGATCGCGAGAGCCCTGACCGCTGAAGTTACGTCGCGAGCGGTAGTAATCGGAACCTCATAGGAGCGGCGAGAATGATGTTTGCAGATCGCTCCTGCTTCACGTCCCCGAGGCGCCGAACGACTTGGGCGGCGGGCTGATCATCTGGCCGCCGGTAGACGTGACGCGCAGCACCGCAAGCCCGCGCTGGTTGGTCCCATCGGGACGGAAGCGGAAGAGCCCGTCAATGCCGGCAAACCCCGAGGCATTGGTCAGCACAGCCTCGGAGAAGCGCTGCTGGCCCTGGGTCTTGACCAAGGCGGCCACGAGCGCGACGGCATCATACGAGAGTGACGCGGTGCGGACGGGATCCTGGCCGTAGCGGCCGCGATAGCGAGCAGAGAAATTGCGAAAGCCGGTCGATTCCGGTCCGGCATACCAGGCGCCTTCGACCTGTCCATTGGAAAAGACCTGCGGGTCTTCCCACAACCCGGTACCAAGGAGCTGCACGCGCTTGAGATCCACTCCGGCTGCGGCGAGCGTCTGCACAACGGTCGCGACGGCATCGGCGCCGTCCGGCACGAAGATCGCATCCGCCCGCGCGGCGGACTGCGCCACATTGCGTACCGGCGCCTGCATCTGCGCCTTGTCGAGGGGATAGCGCTCGAGCGCGACTACGCGGCCGCCGCGCCGCGCCACCACCTGCTTGAATGCGGCTTCGACGACGGTCCCATAGGCATTGTCCGGAACGAGCGCGGCGAAGGCGCGCTTGCCCTGGCTGGTTGCGTAGCCGATGATGCGGTCCACGTCCGTCTCCGGAAGAAAGCTCAGGAGATAGACGCCGTGGGTCGCGACGTTGGCATCAGTCGAGAATGCAATGACAGGGATATTGCGCGAGCGGGCAAGCTGGCCCACTGGTCCGACGGTCAGCGCGAACAACGGCCCCAGAATGATCTGCGACCCTTCATCAAGTGCCTGTTGCGCCGCCTGCTGCGCCCCGGCAGCAGTACCCCCGTCGTCCTTGACGATCAGCTGAACATCCGGGCTGTTGAATTCCGCAAGCGCCATTTCGGCGGCGTTGCGCATGGACTTGGCAGCCAGGGCGGCGTTCCCGGTCGCGGAGAGCGGCAGGATGAGACCGGCCTTGACCTGGCCGGTGCCGATGTTGGTCGTCGGCTGCGCTGCCGTGCTTGCGGGCGAGGTCGGCAGCAGATCCTTGACGGAAAAGTTGCCGGAGCAGCCGGTCACCAGCAGCGCCGCTCCGATGACGGCGGCAACGCAGCGCAATACGCGCGCCAAACCAAGCCGCGGAACCTGCAATACTCGGTACATTAGGGCCGGTCTCCTCGACGGCTCCCACGATGTCACCGTCTCCCGCAGCCTGCAACAGACATTTGCCGGCACTATGGTTAACGGACCCCCGTGGCCGGAACGGGAAACGGCACGGTGGTACCGCCAGTTTTGCCGTAAGCTGCGTGCGTGCATCGAACGGCTGCCACCGCAAATGACGGCGCCGAGCCTTTCCACTACACTGCGGCGAGATGCGAACCGGCACACCCGAAACCTCGGCGCTCGCGTTTCGGCGGGAGCGTGCGCGCGGCCGTTATGTCCTCGATGGGCATCCCGCCACGGCACCTCCAGTAGCGCCCGGCCTCTACCTGGTCGCCACGCCGATCGGCAATCTGCGCGACATTACCCTCCGCGCGCTCGAAGTCCTGGCCGCCGCCGACATGATTGCGTGCGAGGATACGCGCAGGAGCCGCAAGCTCCTTGATCACTACGGGGTCGGCCGGCCGGTTTGCCCCTATCACGACCATAATGCTGCAATGGTACGCCCAAAACTGCTGGGTCGTCTCGCGCAAGGGGAAGCAATCGCCTTGATCAGCGATGCCGGAACGCCGCTTGTCTCCGATCCGGGCTACAAGCTTGCGCGCGAGGCGCGGGAGCAGGGACATAATGTCACCGCCCTGCCCGGCCCGTCTGCGCTCCTGGCAGCGCTCACGGTGAGCGGTCTTCCGACCGACCGCTTTCTGTTCGAAGGCTTCCTCCCGGTAAAAGAGGCGCAGCGGCACTCGCGCATTGACGCGCTCAAATCAGTTCCGGCAACGCTCATCATCTTCGAAACGGGGCCGCGGATCGCGGCGACGCTCGCCGACCTTGCTGCAGGGCTGGGTGTACGCGAGGTCGCCGTTTGCCGCGAGCTCACCAAGCTGCACGAGGAGGTGCGCCGCGGTGAGCTTGCGGCACTCGCCCGCGCCTATGCCGGGGATGCCGAGGCCCGGGGCGAATTCGTCATCGTCATCGGCCCGCCGCAGGATCAGGCGCAGCTGTCATCTGACGATCTCGATGCGCTGTTGCGCGACGCTCTCGATCGCTTGTCGGTCAAGGAAGCGGTGGCGGAAGCCGCCGCCCTGACCGGCGCGCCGCGGCGGCTCATCTATCAGCGGGCACTCGCATTGCGCGGGGACTAGAGAGCGGGGACTGGAGAGCATGGGTGACGATCCGATACGCCCGCTCCCGCGCGCGAGCGCCGAGCCGAAAAGCCAAGATCCGAAGCTGAAAGATCTGAGCCGACAACTGGCGTTTCGCACCGGGATCTCCGCCGAGAGCCGGGCTGCGGCCTTGCTCATCGCCAAAGGGTTCCGCATCGTTGCGCGGCGTTTCAAGAGTCCCGTAGGCGAGATCGACATCGTCGCCCGGCGCAGAAGCCTGTTGATCTTCGTGGAAGTCAAAGCCCGGCCGGATCTGGAAGAGGCGGCCTGGTCCGTGACCGAACGCCAGCGGGCGCGCATCATTGCCGCGGCCGGGGCTTGGCTCGCCCGGTACCCCGATGAGCGCATTCGCGATATCCGGTTCGATGCGGTCCTGGTCGCGCCGGGGCGGATCCCCCGCCATATCACCACGGCGTTCGACGCGGGAGGATAGCAGCGCGGCGGGCCCAAACTCCGACCGGGAAAACGCCCAGCTTGGTGCGATCCCGGGTCTGCAGCACCTAGATGAGCGCGTTGACACGTTCGACGTTCAGGGCGCCGGCGAAGGCCGATCCGAATTCCGCCGTCAGGCAGCATGACGACGGGCACCGATCACGGTGATAACTGGCCAGTGCCCACCGTCACCGTGGCGAGCAGGGCAAAGATCAAGTAGAGATTGGCCGCAATCGACAAAGTCGGCAATCTCACGTCGCGTCTCCGCCAGCAATTTGGATTGAGACGCGAGCTTGGGGGTAAATTGTTAATGTCGCGTTTGCGTTACCAAGTCGTATCGCTGGAGAATCGATGCGCCTGAAAGTCGCCGTACAGATGGATCCGATCGAGCGGATCAATATCCGCGGCGACTCCACGTTTGCATTGCTGCTGGAAGCACAAGGGCGCAA
>DATBYX010000201.1:0-3393 GCA_036513475.1 Xanthobacteraceae bacterium
CTACCGGCTGCTGATCATCATCGTTTGCGGCATTCTCACAATCGGCCTGCAGCTCATCCTGTCCGGCACCCGGTTCGGGAGCCGGTTGCGCGCGTCCGTCGATGACGCGAGGGTGGCGCGCGGCTTAGGGATCAACGTCAATCGCGTCTTCACCCTCACCTTCGCGTTCGGCTCGGGACTTGCCGGGCTTGGCGGCGCGCTGGGTGCGGAGATTCTCGGCCTCGACCCGACCTTCCCGCTCAAATACATGGTCTATTTTCTCATCGTGGTGACGGTCGGCGGCACTTCGAGCATCACCGGACCGTTCGTCGCATCGCTCTTGATCGGCATCGCCGATGTCACGGGAAAGTACTACGTCCCCAAATTCGGAGCCTTCGTCATCTACACCATCATGATCGTTCTCCTGCTTGTCCGCCCGCAGGGGTTGTTCGCGCGTGCAGCTGGCAAGTGAACCCGCACGTTCCGATGAACGCCGGCATCATCAAACAGGTCACCCAACACCTAGTGAATCGGGCGCGCTGGAGCGCGATGGAATACGCATTCTGGCTCGCGGCACTGGCCAGCATATTCCTGCTGCCGAGCCGGCACTTGATCCTCACGGAGGTCGCCTGGCTTGGTTTATTCGCGCTCTCGCTCGATCTGATTCTGGGCTACGCCGGAATCATCTCGCTGGGTCACGCGGCATTTTTTGGCGTAGGATCCTATGTTGCAGCGCTGCTCGCCAAGCACGCCATCATCGCCGAGCCGGTGCTGGCGCTTGTGGTCTCGGGTATCGCCGCCGCATTCCTGGGATTTGCCACGAGCTTCCTGGTGTTGCGCGGGTCGGATCTCACCCGGCTCATGGTGACGCTCGGCGTTGCCCTGATCATGCGCGAGATCGCCAATCAGATTCCTGAAATCACTGGTGGGGCCGACGGACTGCAAGGCGTGGTGATCGCCCCCATCCTCGGCACATTCCAGTTGGATATTTTCGGTCACGTAGCCTACGTCTACTGCCTTCTCGTGCTGTTCGTTCTCTTCCTGCTCGCGCGCCGCATCATCTACTCTCCCTTCGGGCTCTCGCTGCGAGCGGTGAAGGGGAACCCGTTGCGCAGCGCCCTGATCGGCATTTCGGTGAACGGCCGGCTGGTCGCGGTCTACACGCTCGCCGCTTTCTATGCCGGAGTAGCGGGCGCCCTGCTGGCGCAGACGACTGCGTTTGCTTCGCTGGACGTGTTTTCGTTCGAACGCTCCGCCGACCTTCTGCTGGTCCTCATCATCGGCGGTACCGGCTATCTCTATGGCGGACTGATCGGGGCTGTTATTTTCAAGCTGATGCAGGATTGGATCGCCAACTTGACCCCGCAATACTGGCAATTCTGGATCGGCCTGGTGCTGGTCCTTATTGTGCTGGTCGGTCGCGACCGGATCGGGCTCGGGACCGGCATGGTGCGCGCGCTAGGGCAGCGGGCCGTTCGGCGCCTCCCGATCCCCGCATTCCGCATCGCAGCTCCCCCCGCCGAGGGGCGTTGACAAATGCCGGCGGTGCTCGCCACGCAAAGCCTCGAAAAGCACTTCGGCGGCATCGCTGCCGTGAACGGGGTTTCTCTGGCGATCGAAAAAGGGGCTCGTCATGCCCTGATCGGCCCTAACGGCGCCGGTAAAACGACGGTTATCAATCTTCTCACCGGCGTGCTGCGCCCTTCTGCCGGCCGCATCCTGCTCGAAGGCGAGGACATTACCGCCCTTGCCGCGCATCATCGGGTGCAACGCGGCCTGGCGCGCACATTTCAGATCAATCAACTCTTTCTCGATCTCACCCCGCTCGAGACCGTCGGGCTGGCGATCTCGGAACGTATGGGCAGCGGCGGGCAATGGTGGAGGCTGGTCGGGAGCAAGCTCGAGGTCACGGAGGAAATCGTCGACATCCTCGGCCGTTTTCAGCTTACCGATGTCATGTTCGAGCGCACCGGCAATTTGCCATACGGCAAGCAGCGCCTGCTGGAGATCGCGCTTGCCATTGCCTGCCGCCCGCGCGTGCTCCTCCTCGACGAGCCCGCGGCGGGAGTGCCCGAGGCCGAGCGCCATGACATCCTGACGACCGTTGCGGCCCTTCCCTCGGATGTGACCGTGCTGTTGATCGAGCACGATATGGATCTCGTATTCTCGTTCGCCGATCGCATCTCGGTGCTGGTCAACGGTGGCTTGTTCATCGAGGGTGCGCCCGATGAGGTCGCGCGCGATCCGCGGGTAAAGGCGGTATATCTCGGCGAGTCCCTTAATGCGTGACGTTCTCCAGATCGATCGGCTGACCGCGGGCTACGGCGAAGCGATCGTGCTCAACGAGGTCTCGCTGTTGTTGCGCGAGGGTCAATCGCTCGCGCTTCTCGGGCGCAATGGCATGGGCAAGACCACCCTGATAAATTCGGTCGTGGGCGTGACCCGATACGTGAGCGGCGATATCAGGCTCGACGGCCGCGACATTACCCGAATGCGGCCCGACCAGCGCGCACATCTCGGTATCGGCTGGGTCCCGCAGGAGCGCAATATCTTCAAGTCCCTCACCGTGGAGGAGAATCTTACGGCTGTGGCGTGCCCCGGCGCTTGGACCGTGGGAAGAATCTATGACCTCTTCCCCCGCCTGGCCGAACGCCGCCGCAATCTCGGCAACCAGCTTTCCGGGGGCGAGCAGCAGATGCTTGCCGTCGGTCGTGCGCTCATTCTCAACCCGCGGGTGATCCTGCTCGATGAGCCGCTGGAAGGCTTGGCCCCAATTCTGGTCGAAGAGCTGCTCGCTGCACTGCGTCGCATCATCCGCGACGAAGGCACGTCGGCGATTCTGGTGGAGCAGAACGCGCAGAAGGTCTTGGGCGTTACCGACCAGGCAGCGATCATCGAGCGGGGCCGCGTGGTGCACGTGGCCGCGAGCGCGGACCTGATCGCCGATCGCGCCGTGCTGGAGAGCTATCTCGGGATTACCGCCGTGGCGTCGCACCGCGCCGGCAAAACCCGGCACTGACCTCCAGCGTGTCTTTTGTTGTTGACGCCAGCTTCGCTGGCTGTTGTCACCAACTCTATTAACGCCGCTCGCACAAGCACTTAGATGATTTCCGGCTCCCGGTTTTGCATCCGGTTTTGCAGCTTATGTTCGCTTTCTGGCCTCATTGAGCTGCCGGACTGCTTCCTTCGTTGCAGCTCCGCGAGCCACATAGCGCCGGATGATCCGCTCAACCTGGTCCTCGCTCCAGGCGAGGATTTCAGCGATCACGCGAATGGACAGGCCGGCAATATAGAACCGGGTTGCGGCGGTTCCGCGTAGATCATGGAAATGTAGATTGCGGTCGGTCATGCCGGCGTCGATCTTGGCTCGGTTGAAGGACGATCCGAACCCATCTGGCGTCCAGGGGCGGCTCT
>DATBYX010000202.1:0-7883 GCA_036513475.1 Xanthobacteraceae bacterium
TGATCCGCAACATGGAGCTTGCCTCAATCGCCCTCATGAGGCCCAGCGCCACCGCAAGGCTCGTTCGTCGGCATGCAACGGCGGTACTTCCTCCCGGCATTCGTCCCTCCGGTTGTTCTTTGTTTCGATGGCCGGCTTCGACGTTAGGATAGTTCGTGATAGAACTCCACCGGGAGGAGTAAGATGGAGATCAGCTCCAGCGGCAAGACATTAGGGGCGACCGTCAAAGGCATTGATCTTGCGCAGCCGCTCTCGGATGGCGACCGCGAGCGGATCCTGCCGGCGCTCGGCGCGTACGGCGTACTTTGCTTCCCCGATCAGCGCCTCGAAACGCAAGAGCTTGCGCGCTTTGGACGCATGTTTGGCGAGTTGGAAATCAACATCGCCAATCAATTTCACGAGCCGGGCTTTCCCGAAGTGATGTATTTCTATGCTCACCACTGGGCGCAAGGCGACGTGCTGATGTGGGACAACGTCGGGACTGTGCACAATGCAGTTGCCGATTATGGCCCGGACGAGCCGCGCTATATGCGTCGCGTTCAGGTCATGGCGAGCAAGGACAACGCTCGGGTAAGTAGCCGATGAGTTCGATCATGACGCGATGGTGCAGCATGCGTCACCTCTCCCCGCAACCCGGGCTTGCCCGGGTTGCGCAGTATAGTGTGCAAGTCGGGCAAGCCCGACTTGCGTTGGGGAGAGGTCGGATCGCGCTTGCGCGATCCGGGTGAGGGGGATCGGGGCGAGCCCGTTAAGCCATGAACGCTCCAATGCCTCCCGCGCCGCTCCTGCAGGTCGAAGGGGTGACCCTGCAATACCAGACCGAGAAGCATCTGGTCACAGCGACTTACCGCGTCAGCTTCGATGTCTATGGCGCGGACCGGTTCGTCGTGCTCGGCCCTTCGGGCTGCGGGAAATCGACGCTGCTCAAGGCAGTCGGCGGTTACATGATGCCGACCGAAGGCAGCATGCGGCTCAAGGGACGCCCCATACGCGAGCCCGGCGCCGACCGGGTGTTTGTGTTTCAGGAGTTCGATCAGTTGCTGCCGTGGAAAACGGTCAAGCAGAACGTGATCTTCGCGCTCGAATCATCGGGCAAGCTGCGCGGCAAGGCCGCCGAGACCCAGGCCATGCGCTACATCGAGAAGGTCAATCTCGCCAAATTCGCCAATGCCTATCCGCACACCCTCTCCGGCGGGATGAAGCAGCGCGTTGCCATCGCGCGTGCGCTTGCCATGGAGCCGGACGTGCTGATGATGGACGAGCCGTTCGCTGCCCTTGACGCGCTCACGCGACGCAAGATGCAGGAGGAGTTGCTCCAGTTGTGGGGCGAAACGCGGTTCACCGTGCTGTTCGTGACCCACTCAATTCCCGAGGCCGTGCTGATCGGCAACCGCATTCTTCTGCTCTCGCCGCATCCCGGTCAGGTCAAGGGCGAACTCAACAGCGACGGCAGCGACACCGCCGACCCCGTCAGCGGGCGCAAGCTGTCGGACCGCATTCACCAGCTGTTGTTTGCCGATCGCATCGAGGAACAGGAGATTGTGCATCATGGCTGAGACCCACATCGGCGCGGCGCAATGGGCGGCCGCTCCGCCGGTGCGCCCGGAATATCTGCGCGAGACTGTGGCGAGCGGCGACATCGGAGTGGTTCAAAAGCAGCTCACGCTCTGGCAGCAGCTTGTAAATCAGGCCTGGCTGCGCAAAACATTCATTCTCCTCGTCATCGCCGTCGCTTGGGAACTCTACGCCCGGCAGCTCAATAACGCGCTGCTGGTCCCCACTTTTTCGGCCACGCTCGAAGCATTCTGGACCGGGGTCGCGGACGGCGAAATTCTCCAGAAGGTCGCGAACTCGGTGCAACTGCTCCTCAAAGGTTATGCGCTGGGCCTCGTGCTCGCTCTGATATTCTCCGCGCTCGCCATGATGTCGCGGATCGGCAACGATCTGCTTGAGACGCTCACGTCGGCGTTCAATCCATTGCCGGCGATTGCGCTGCTGCCGCTTGCGCTCATCTGGTTTGGCCTGGGCGATCTCTCCATCATCTTCGTCCTGGTGCACTCGGTCCTTTGGGCGGTCGCGCTCAACACCCATTCCGGCTTCAGATCCGTTTCAAACACGCTGCGCATGGTGGGGCGCAACTACGGGCTCAAGGGCGTGCGCTATATCGCGAAGATCCTGATTCCGGCTGCCTTCCCCTCGATCCTGACTGGCTTGAAAATCGGCTGGGCCTTTGCCTGGCGCACGTTGATTGCAGCCGAGCTCGTTTTCGGCGTTTCGTCCGGCAAGGGCGGGCTGGGCTGGTACATCTACGAGAACAAGAACATGTTGGACATTCCCGCCGTGTTTGCCGGCTTGTTCACCGTCATCCTGATCGGGCTGATTGTGGAGAATTTCATCTTCCGCAACATCGAAGCCGCAACCGTGCGCAAATGGGGCATGCAGTCTTGAGGGAAGAAAGGGGTGGTACCAAACGGAAGCTCTGCGGGGAGCATCGGACCGCGTCTGATGCTTGACGGCTGCGACGCGCTCTGAAAATCTAGTCTCTGGCGCGGTGGGTAACTTTCGTGAAAAATTCTCTGGTTGGCCAGCTTCGTCCAGCTTCGCCGAACGGCAACTCGGCGCGCGTCGCCATGAGCGGCAAGAAATGCTTCGTGATCATGCCTTTCGGCGACAAGAAGCACCCCATCACCGGGCGCGATATAAATTTTGATACCGTATATCAGGAGTTCATCAAGCCAGCGGTCGAGGCGCTCAAGATTACATGCATCCGATCCGACGAGGTGAGCAAGTCGGGCCTCATCCATCGCGAGATGATCGACCTGATTCTCGGTTGTGAACTCGTCGTTGTCGATATCACGACCGGAAATCCGAACGTCATGTACGAGCTCGGAATTCGGCACGCGGCCAAGCGTTGGGGAACAATTATCCTGCGGCAGGCAGGCGCCGACTCCATCCCATTCAACATCAGCGGCTTGCGCTCGGTGGACTACCAGCTCGACACCCCCGAGCAGACCGAGCATTCGCGCCTGCTGTTGAAAACCAACATTCACAACTGTCTTGTCGAGCGCAACATCGACAGCCTTGTGCACACACTATTCCCCGGACTGAATGTCACTCGACGCGCCCAACCGTGCTCGGAGCGGCGCACGTTCGTTTGGTCCTGCCCCAAGGCACCGCATAAAAAGCTGTGCATCGTGACAGGGGACATTCTCAATGTCGATACGGTCGACCTGTGGGTCAATCCGGAGAACACCAAGATGCAGATGGGTCGCTATTATGATGACTCCATCTCCTCTTATATTCGCTATTATGGGGCCAGCAGGGACCGCAGAGGCGCGGTCGTCAACGACATTATCTTCCGCGCGCTCAGCCGCGAGATGGGCGCTGGCTTTGTGGTCGAGCCGGGGACGGTCATTGTCACGCACCCCGGCAACCTGCGCCGCAGCAACAACGTGAAGGCCGTGCTGCATGTTGCTGCACAACATGGCGAGCCCGGCAGGGGCTACACGACCATACGCAGTTACGAAAATTGTGTGAAGAACGCGCTTGATGCTGCTGACGACATCAACCGCGGACTTTTATATCGGCTGGGACTGAAGCAGCCATCGAAAAGTATCATCTTTCCACTGTTCGGAACGCGAAATCCTGATGATGACCCTCAGTTGGTCGCGCTCAACCTCGTGCGCACGGCGAAGAACTACCTCGAAACGTGGTCCAACTGCACAATGGAACGGGTCTATTTCCTTGCATGGACGGATTCCGACGAAGAACTTTGCCTGACTGCATTTCAACGGCTTGGTCTGAGCTATGAAGGAGTCGAGCCGGAGGAGGAAGGCAAGCCCGAAGAGGAACCCACTCAATCAGAACCGCCGGCTGCCGGGGAGGCACCAAACCCCTGAAGAGCGCACTCCAGATCAGAATGTCACAGGTATTTCCAGGCAAATCCCAGCATGATGCTAGCCTGAATACCCACCAGGCCGAGGATGGCTCGCAGATGGAAAAGAATAATGCTGAACTGCTGCTCAGTCATGTGCTCGCCCCCGATTAGCTCGAGCGCAGCAGCCTGCTCCAGAACGTTTACACCAACCTTACAGAAGGCGAGACAGGCGGCTGTTGTCCACCGGATCGGGAATACACTGCAACTCGTAGTGGCCCGCTGATGGCAACTCGCGTCGGCTTTCCACTTGGCCAGGGGGCGGCAGCTTGATGGGCTTCGGCGCTATCCTTTGGGCCGCTTCGGCAAGCGGACAACATGCCGCAGATCCCGGCGGCTCGCGTGCTCTAGCTTACAAACTGGCCCGCATTCCTTTCGAAAGTTGAAACTGTGCTCAAAGGCTTTGTCACCTTTGCATTGACTCGGCGTCCCATCGTGCTTTTGGGCTTGCTGGTGTTCATCGGTGCCGGGCTCGCGGCTTTGTGGAAGCTCAACATCGAGGCCTATCCCAATCCGGCACCCGTGATTCTGGAAATCACCGCCCAGGCGGCTGGCCAATCGGCCGAGGAAATGGAGCGCTACTACACGATTCCGCTCGAAGTCGGGCTGGCCGCTACCCCGGGGGTCGATGTCATCCGGTCGACTTCGTTCTACGGCCTCTCCTTCGTTCGAGTCGTGTTTCAATACGGTGTCGATTACTACTTTGCACTGACTCAGACGCAGATCAATCTGCAGCAAAACGTCAATCTTCCCAACGGAGTTACACCGCAAATCCAGGGGACGAGTCTGGTCGGCGAGATATTCCGTTATCAGCTCGTCGGCCCTGCGCATTTCGGCTTGACCAATCTGCGCACGATCCAGGACTGGGTATTGCAGCGGCGTCTGTTGACGGTCCCGGGTGTTGTGCAGGTCAATACCTGGGGTGGCACCACCAAAGAATACGAAGTCGAAGTCGATCTGCACAAGCTCGAAGCCTACAAAGTCACGCTGCCCCAGGTCGTTAGCGCGATAGGTAACGCCAACCTCAACGTCGGTGGGCGCACGATCAACGTGGGGCAGCAGTCCGTGAATATCCGCGGCGTGGGTCTGATGGACAGCGGCGGAGCCGCCGATGTCACGCAAGGATTCAGGGTCGAGGACATCGAGAACGTCCTCCTTTCCGAGTCGAACGGGCTCCCCGTGATGGTGAAGGACGTCGCCAAAGTCTACGTCGGCAACGTGCCACGGCTCGGCAAGGCGGGCCGCGACAACGAGGATGATGTGATTGAGGCAATCGTCATCATGAACCGCACGCTCCACACCAACGATGTTGTGGCCCGTGTGAAGGCCGCGGTCGAACGGATGAACAGCGATGGGAGCCTGCCCCCCGGAGTAAAACTCGTCCCATTCTATGATCGCACGACACTCGTTGCGGTGACCACGAGCACGGTTCTGCACAACCTGCTCTTTGGCTGCATTTTGATCTTCTTCATTCAATGGATTTTTCTCGGCGATCTGCGCAGCGCCATCATTGTCGGCGCGAACATTCCGTTCGCATTGTTTTTCAGCATTATCATTCTCGTTGTTCGGAACGAGGATGCGAACCTGTTGTCGGTCGGTGCGGTTGATTTCGGCATCGTTGTCGATGGGGCAGTTATTTTAGTCGAAAACATCTATCGGAATTTCCAGCTGCAGCCGGAACAAAGACGACAGCTTCTGGACGATCTCGCCGAGGGAAGATGGGGGCCTGATCCCACCCGCGGTGCCGATCGGAGCTCGCGAATCTGGACCGAGCGGTTGCGCACGATCCTCATCAGTGCTCTTCAAATCGACCGGGCGGTCCTGTTCTCGACCGCGATCATTGTCGCAGCGTTTATTCCCCTGTTCACAATGCAGGGCGTGGAAGGGCAGATCTTCAGTCCGATGGCGCGGACCTACGGCTATGCGCTGGTTGGGGCGCTGATCGCGACCTTTACGGTCACGCCGGCACTTGCCTCACTCCTGCTGCCGGAGCATGTCAGCGAGGTCGAGACCGTTGTGGTGCGGATGTTGCGTTCGATTTACACACCGGTGCTGCGCTGGTCGCTTGCGCACCGGGGAGCCACCGTCGCCATCGGATTGATCTTCGTAGCAGGCGGCGGAGTGATTGGCGCGCGGCTTGGCAGCGAGTTTCTGCCGGCGCTCGAAGAAGGCAATCTTTGGATCCGGGCCTCCATGCCGTCCACCATTTCGCTGGAAGCCGGGATGCCGGTGGTCAACCGGATCAGAGAGATACTGTTGCGCCATCCCGAAGTGATCACGGTTGTGTCTCAGCATGGCCGTCCGGACAATGGCAGCGACGCGGCAGGGTTCTTTAATGCCGAGTTCTTTGTGCCGTTGAAGCCATTCGAGCAATGGGCTCGCGGCAGAATCAAGGCAAACCTCATCGAGGACCTGCAAAAGGAATTCGCCAACGAGTTCACCGGCATCGACTTCAATTTTTCGCAGTATATCCAGGACAATGTCCAGGAAGGCATCTCGGGCGTCAAAGGTGCCAACTCCGTGAAGATTGTCGGCCGTGATCTCGCGGTTCTGGAACGCATTGCGAAGCAGACAGCAGCCGAACTGCGCCAGGTACTCGGTGTTGCCGATCTCGGCATCTTTCGGGTCTTGGGACAGCCCAATCTGAACATCAAAATCGATCGGGAAAAGGCGGCGCGTTATGGGCTGAGCGTCAGCGATGTCAATACCGTTGTGCAAGCGGCCTTGGGCGGCACAGTCGCAACCACGCTGCTTGAGTCGGACCGCCAATTCAATGTCACTGTGCGGCTGGCACCTGAATACCGCAGCAGCCTTCAGTCTGTGTACAACATCCAGGTTGGCGTTCAGGGTCCCAACGGCAATGCCTATATTCCATTGAGCGATCTCGCTTCGATTACGCTCGATACCGGCGCGACCTATATTTTCCGTGAGCGCAACCAGCGCTTCATTCCGATCAAGTTCAGCGTGCGCGGGCGCGATCTCGCAGGCACGGTCGAGGACGCGCAGCAGCGGATCGCGAAAAACGTGAGCCTGCCGACTGGATATCAGATCGAGTGGGCCGGAGAGTTCGAAGGGCTGCAGCAAGCTCAGAAACGGCTCGCGATCATCGTGCCGATCAGCTTTATCCTGATCTTGGTCCTGTTGTACGGTCTGTTTAATTCCTTTCGCGACAGCATCATGGCACTTGTGGGAATCCCGTTCGCGGTTTGTGGCGGTGTCCTGGGACTCTACATCGCGGGTTTGGACTTCAGCATTTCGGCCGCGATCGGATTCGTCTCGCTCTTTGGCGTATCGGTGATGAGCGGCATTCTGATCATCAACGGCTATAACCGTGTCGCCCGCAGGGGAGTGGACGTGGTCGAAGCCATGTTTCATGCCGTCGAGGAGCAGATGCGGCCGATCCTGATGATGGCGCTATCGGCCTGCATCGGCCTGCTTCCGGCCGCAATCTCCACCGGCATTGGCAGTTAGGTGCAACGCCCGCTCGCCACCGTGGTGGTAGGCGGCATGCTTATCGGCCCGATCATGTTTCTAATCGTCGTGCCGGCGCTGCAGACTTTTTTCCTGCGCAGCGAGGGCGGGCCGCAACCGCAACCTGCGCAGGACGAGCTACCCCTGTAGCGTTGCAGCTGTCTGAGACATGACGCCGTCCGTGGTCGCGGCTGTTGGGCGCAATGCGGTGACGCGCCGCAAGCGCTGTTCCTTGCGTTCGCCGCCCTGTTCCCTTCGCCGCACCAACCCGATAAGGTTTGGGCATGTCCTTGTTGACGCAGCCGCAGGTTAGGGCAGCGCCGCAGACCGGCGGATTGACCGGCGCCACCACGGTGCTCGCGCAAGGCAAGCTCTACGCCTTGCAGCACCCCTTCGCGCTCGATGGCCGTGTGAGCTCGTATCCCGCAAGCGCGCGCGGATTTTCGGTGGCGAACAGCTACGTGCTCACCCAGAGCGA
>DATBYX010000203.1:0-10572 GCA_036513475.1 Xanthobacteraceae bacterium
GGGCTGCCTGATGGCGAAATGTATTTCCACTCCGACCAATGCTACGTAGAGCGACCAATCAAGGCGACCACATTGTATGCGATCGAGCTTCCGCGCGAGGGCGGAAATACATTGTTTGCGAACATGTATTCGGCTTACGAAACTCTGCCTGCGGACGTGCAGCAGCAGATCGCGAGTCTCAAGGCAATGAACGTCTACGACTACGATAGGAATCCCACCGTGCGTGGCTCAACTATCCGTGAGGGCGTGCCGCATTATGCGCATCCCATCGTGCGAACACACCCAGATACCGGACGCAAAGCACTGTTCGTGAACCGGCTCATGACGGACCACATCCTGGACGTGCCCCGCGCCGAGAGCGATCGGCTGCTCGAGTTCCTGTTCGACCACCAGGAACAGAGGCGGTTTGTTTATGAGCATGTCTGGAGGCCTGGCGACCTCATCTTGTGGGACAATCGGTGTTCCCTGCACGCGCGCACAGATTTCGATCCGCGTGAGCGGCGGCTGCTTCGCCGCGTCGCGATTCTCGGTGAGACGCCGTTCTAGAGGTCTTACGCGCCGGACGGGGACGACCAAGGGACAAGGCGATAGTCACGCACGCAGCCAGAGCACTTTCGATGTTTGGGTTGGAGAACTCCAAACATAGGCGGCCAGCGCCGCGGGACGGCTGGGGCACGTAGCCAAAAATGTCGATAAGCGATAGATGATCGTCCCGCCGTTGAGGCAGCTCTGCGATTGAGGTTACATCCTAACGGTAAGGGCCGTGGCATGAGGCGCCAAAAGAACATTCCAGCCAGTCTAGGCAATCACTATTTGGTCGTGCCACGTCCCCTCATGACCCCAATCAGATCTTAGCCTCTCGATGGTCTGTTTCATAATTCCCGGTTATCCCCCTGACCGATCCTTCGCAAATTGGATACTCTGGAACGCGCCTCAGTGTCCCGGGCAAATGAGGTGATTGACTAAGCGAGTGTATTTCCGGTCGTGTGCAGGTTTTCGGACGCTGGCAACGACGATCTACCACGCGCTCCGAGGGCCGGCGTCCGAAAACCCGAATGCTCTGCCATGGACACCATTGATCGCAAGATACTGGCGCTGCTCCAGCAGGACGCATCGCGGTCGGTCGCGGAGATCGGGAAGGAGGTGGGGCTTTCCCCGACGCCGTGTTGGAAGCGAATCCAGCGCTTGGAGGCCGATGGAATCATTCAGCGCCGCGTCGCTTTGGTGGATCAAGAGAAGGTTGGCCTGGGCATGAGTGTCTTCGTGTCCATCGAGACCGGAGACCACTCGGTGGAGTGGCTCGACCAATTTGCGCGCGCAGTCAGTGCCATGCCCGAGGTGATGGAATTCTACCGGATGGCCGGAGACATCGATTACATGTTGCGGGTGGTCGTGCCGGACATGCAAAGCTACGACTTGTTCTACAAACGCCTGATCGCAGTGGTGCCGTTACGAAACGTGACTTCGCGCTTTGCCATGGAGAAGATCAAGGCAACGACCGCGCTGCCCATCCCCACAGCGACGAAGGCTCGATGAGGTATTCACGCGCTGCGCCTCGGGCCGACATTTGCGTGAAAATCGCGGCCGTTCTTCGTTGGCTCGACGAAACCTGCGCGAATGACGAAGTCGCCGAAATGCTCGTCGGCCTCGCGCTCGCGGGCATAGGCGGCAAACAGCGGATCGAGGCGCGCGATGATTGCGGGATGATCGATGTCCTCGGCGTAGAGCTTGGAAAGGCGCGAGCCGTCGAACGCCGCGCCGAGATAAAGATTGTAGCGATTTGGACCTTTTCCGACGAGGCCGATCTCTGCGAGATACGGCCGCGCGCAGCCGTTCGGGCAGCCGGTTATGCGAATGACGATGTCGTCGGTCGAGAGGCCATGTGCCGCGAGCCGCGCATCCAGCGCATCGAGCAGGTCGGGCAAATAGCGTTCGCTCTCCGCCAGGGCGAGCCCGCAAGTCGGCAGAGCGACACATGCCATGGAGTTGCGGCGCAAACCTGACCGCGGCGCAAACAGCGCGCCGCTTGCCGCAATTTCCTCAATCTCTGCCCGGCGCTGCGGCGGCACGCGAGCGACAATCAGGTTCTGATTGGCGGTGATACGCAAATCGCCGTCATGCAACTCAGCCATCCGGCGCAAGGCGGAGAGCTGCTGCGCACCGGGGCCGGCATCCCCTACCCGTCCGCTTGCGATGAAGAGCGTGAGATGGGCGCGCCCATCGGCGCCTTCGGTCCAGCCGTAGCGGTCGCCGGTGGAGGTGAAAGAAAACGGTCTGGCGGCGCCAAGCTTCACTGCCGCACGCCGTTCGACTTCCGCGCGGAAGGCATCGAGGCCGCGATCCTCGATCGTGTATTTGAGCCGTGCATGCTTGCGGTTTCCCCGATCGCCCCAATCGCGCTGCACCGTGACCACGGCCTCGGCGATCGGGAGCACATCGGCTCCGGTGCAGAAGCCCATGATGTCGGCAGTGCGCGGGTAGGTCTCGGGCTCGCCATGGCTCATGCCCATGCCGCCGCCGACGCTGACATTCCAGCCCTGCACATCACCGCGCGCGTCCAGAATGGCGACGAATCCCAGATCGTGCGCAAACACATCGACGTCGTTCGATGGCGGGACCGCGATCGCGATCTTGAATTTGCGCGGAAGGTAGGTCTTGCCATAGATCGGCTCGACCACGTCAGCCTCGCCGCCGGCGATGCGCTCGCCGTCGAGCCAGATCTCGCGGTAGGCCGGCGTGCGCGGCGTCAGATGACCGGAGATGGCGCGAGCGAGATCGAGCGCGGCGGCATGCGCGCGCGAGGCATGCGGATTGGGATTGCACATCACGTTGCGGTTGACGTCACCGCAGGCAGCAATCGTATCGAGCAGGACCGCATCGATCGCCCGCAGCGTGGGCTGCAGATTCGATTTGATGACACCGTGGAGCTGCACCGATTGACGCGTGGTCAGCCGCAGCGTGCCATTGCCGTAATCGCGCGCCACCCGGTCGAGCGCCAACCATTGCGCGCCGGTGAGGACCCCGCCGGGAACCCGCACGCGGATCATGAAGGCAAACGCCTTCTCCATTTTCTTGCGCGTACGCTCGGGGCGCAGATCGCGATCATCCTGCAGGTACATGCCGTGGAATTTCACCAGCTGGGCATCGTCCTCGCTGATCGCGCCGGTGATTTCCTGCCGCAGCCCGTCGGCCAGTGTTCCGCGCAGATAATCGCTCGCTTCCTTGATGCGCTCGTTGCGTGAAAGTTCCTGACCCATCTCTAATACGTGTCTTGCAAATAGCGCCGCTCGCGCTCGAGCGCGCTCACCGCGCCCTCCGCCTCCGCAGCGGAGAGCGTCTTCACATCGGCGAAGGCGCGGACCAGCGTCGCCCGGACATCCTTCGCCATCGTCTTTGCGTCGCCGCAAACATAGAAATACGCACCATTCTCGATCCAATCGACGAGATCGCGGCGCGCGTCCCACATGCGGTGCTGCACGTAGATCTTCTCCGGCCGGTCGCGCGAGAAGGCGACGTCCATGCGCGCAAGCGCGCCGTCCTGGAGCGCTTCCTGCCACTCGAGCTGATAGAGAAAATCGTGGGTGAATTGCCGGTCGCCGAAGAACAGCCATGACCGGCCGCCCGCCCCGATGGCGCGCCGTTCCTGCACGAACGCCCGAAAGGGCGCAACGCCCGTCCCCGGTCCCACCATGATGATGTCGCGATCCGGCGCCGGGAGCGCGAAATGCCGATTTGGCCGCAGTTTCACCCGCACCCGGTCGCCGCGCTTGCGGCGTTCGGCGACGAAATTGGAGGCAACCCCCTTTCGCGCTCGGCCATGGCTTGCGTAACGCACCGCGGAAATGAGCAAATGAGCCTCTTCGCCGACCTCGCGGCGCGAGGAGGCAATCGAATAGGCGCGCGGCGCGAGCGGTCGCGTCAGCGCCCGCAACTGCTCGGCGCTCAAGGCAGTGGGAAACGCCCGGATCAGGTCGATCAACTGCCGGCCGGCGACCCAGGCACGCCCCTCGCCGCCGGCGATGAGTGCCTCGACATCCTTGTGGCCCGTCGCCGCGGCATAGCTGTCGAAGGTCTTGGACGATAGGGTGGTCATGTCGCGGGAGTTGATCAACTCTGCACGCAGCGCATCGTCGCCGGCAAGACCCGCCGCCGCGAGCAGCTCGTCGACGTCGGCCGGATCGTTCTCGGGATACAGATCGAGCGAGTCGCCAGGCTGGTAGGCCGGAGCCGCGCCATCAAAAGCCAACGCGAGATGGATCGTCTCCTTTTCGGAACGCGTGGAATTGAGGTCGATGTGCTCGATGATTTCCGCCTCGACAATTTCGGGGGCCGGCGCTGGCTTCGCTGCAAAATCGACCTCGATCACGCGACCGCGATCAGCCTGCGGCGGCGCAAGCGTTTCGAGCGCCTGATCGATCCAAAGCGCGGCCGGCTTGGCAAAGTCGAGATCGCAATCCAGGCGATCGCGTACGCGTTTGCCGCCGAGCGCGGCGAGACGCGCGTCGATGGCCTTGCCCACGGCACAGAACTCGGCATAAGCAGTGTCGCCGAGCGCCAACACCGCGAACTCCACACCCTCCAGGCGCGGAGCATGCTCGCTCATCAAGTCCGCATAGGCGCGCGCGGCACGGCTGGGCGGCTCACCCTCGCCCCAGGTAGCGGCAATCACTATCAGCCGACGTGATGCCGGCAACGCCGCGAGATCGAGATCGGCCATGTCGATCAGCGAGGGCTTCATGCCGGCTTTGCGCGCGGCCCTCGCAAGGTCGCCGGCAAGCCGCTCGCTATTGCCGGATTCGCTCGCGAACACGATGCTGAGCGGCTCGGCCGGGCGCGCCGCGTTCGCCGCTTGCGGCGGCTGCGAGAGCGGCGTCGTCCCGGTGAGGAAGCCCGCGAGCCAGGCGCGTTGGATCGGACTCGCCGGCCCGACCACGCGATTGAGCAGATCGATCTCGTCCTCGTGGAACGGAGCGGTCTTGGGAATGGTCGCCAGCGCCGCTGCCATTTCGCCTCTCCTCACACCGCAAAACCGGACTCGACGGCGCAAGCGCCTGACGTCGCCACGGCAATTCCGAGCTCGCGGGTTGCTCCAACGGTGCAGGGATAGAGGCTTGGCCTGCGCATCTCGCCCGCGGTTTCCATCGGCGCCCCGCTACGGAATGCGCGGCAACACGCCGGCAAGGATGAGAACGATGAAAACGAAGGCCGTCGCGACGGCCGCGTAAACCGAGAACGGAACGAGAGAAAAACGAGCGGAGCGATGGTTGGACATGAATAGCCCTCGGCGAACACCAGGAGCAGCTAATAAAATATTATTCTGCGCAGACGCAATACGTTGGGACAAATAAGAAAATAATTTCTCCTTTCTCGCATGTTATGCAACGACATTTCATATCTTCGAACGTACGCAGCAGCGATGACTAGGGCCGATCGCGCTCGTTTGTATCCCCGTCATGCACGGGCTTGTCCCTGCGGAGGCATTAGTTGAGACGGTTACCACACTCGCGGTCGTCATCGTCCGCGTATGCGGACGATCCAGTAACCCTCCAAATGTCCGGTTTGGGACATCTTCGACTCAACCTGCCGTGGCGTGATTACTGGATGCCCCGCCATGAAGCGGGGCATGACAACCTCCCACTTAACCTCATCTCCATGCTGCCGCGCGCTTTTCCACGAATGACAAGAGTCCCTCGGCTGCTTCGGCAGACTGTCTCTTGCGCGCGTGAATTTCGATGAGGCGGTTGAATTTCGCCTCGTCCAAACCGCCCCAGGCCGATTCCATCGCCAGCACCTTGGTCTGCGAGATCGCTTCCGGTCCATTTTGCAATACTTGATCAACGACCCGCGCGCCGGCCGCTTCCAGTTCGGCGAGCGGCACCACGTGATGCACAAGGCCGATACGGCGGGCCTCCTGCGCATCGAATCGTTCCCCGGTCAGCGCGTAGCGGCGCACCTGACGCACACTGATGGCGTCATTAAGCTGCGGAATGATGATCGCCGCGGTCAACCCCCAGCGTACTTCCGCTATCGAGAAAATCGCATTATCGGCGGCGATCACCACGTCGCAGGCGGCAAGAATACCGGTACCCCCTCCGAAGCAGGCCCCTTGTACCAGGGCCACTGTCGGCACCGGAGCAAGATTAAGTCGTTGCACCGCCTCGGCGGTCGCACGAGAGGCACGGATGTTTTCCTCCGCCGAGGAAATACGCACGGCATTGAGCCACTTGAGATCTGCGCCGGCCTGGAAATGCTTACCGTTGCTTTTGACAACGACCGCCCGCAGCCCGGCCACCGTGTCAAGGGCGTCAATGGTGGCTAATAGGCATTGGATGAAATCGCCGTCATAGGCGTTGTTGACCGCAGGGCGGTTGAAAATCACGGATGCCACCTTGCGCTCATCGACCTCCAACAGCACGGCGTTGGTCTCATTCGGATTGATCATTGCACCTCTCTCCGGAAGGCAGGCAGACTGCGCGTAAGCGTATCGGCTTCGACGAAACGCCGGGACTGATCGCGTGAACCGATTTCCGAGTCCCGTGAAGAACTCCTTCGAACGTACGTTCAGCGGTCAGCCCTGCAAGCGAGCGGATATAACGGCAGCGGTCAGTCTGTGTTGATGCCGGCCGCCCGGATCACGCCGGCCCATTTTGGAATCTCGGCCTTGATGAAGGGCGCCAACTGTTCGGGTCCGGTGGTCGCAGGCTCAAACCCGAGCGTGACGAGCCGGTCTTGTACTTCGGGGACGGCCACGGCCCGGACCATATCGTGATGCAGCAGTGCCACGATGTCCTTCGGCGTCCCGGCCGGGACCAGAATTCCCACCCACACATCGCACACGACATCGCCATAGCCCGCCTCGCGCATGGTCGGAATATCAGGCAACTCGCGCACCCGCGTCGATCCGCCGACGGCCAGAGCACGCAAGTTACCGTCCTTGACTTGCGGGATCGTTGCGGCGGGCGAGCCGAATGAGATCGGGGTATGACCGGCGACGGCCGCGGCGATTGCCGGTCCGCCGCCGCCATAGGGAACGTGTACGAGATCGAGATTGAGCGCGTGCTTGAAGAGCTCGCCGGTCAGATGCGCTCCTGTTCCGACGCCGGCCGAGCCATAGCTGTATTTGCCCGGGTTCGCCTTTATCAGCGCAACGAGCTCTTGTATCGATTTCGCCGGAACGGCGGAATGGACCGCCAGCACATGCATGGTGGTGGCGGCAATGCCGACCGGCTCGAAATCGGCGATCGGGTCGTAGGGCACTTTCTTGTAGAGACTGGGATTCGCGGTAAATCCAATGCCGTCGACAAAGAGAATGGTATACCCGTCTGGCGCGGCCTGCGCCGCGCGCCCCGCGCCGATATTGCCGCCCGCACCCGGCACGTTCTCGACGTAAAACTGTTGCTTGAGATGCTCAGATAATTGCTGCCCGATCAAGCGCGCGACCACGTCGGTTTG
Source organism: Xanthobacteraceae bacterium (assembly GCA_036513475.1). GTDB lineage: Bacteria > Pseudomonadota > Alphaproteobacteria > Rhizobiales > Xanthobacteraceae > VAZQ01. The sequence continues at coordinate 7,453 of DATBYX010000203.1, forward strand.
CCCACCTGGAGCAAACGGAACGATCACGCGCACCGAATGCGAGGGATAACTTTCAGCTTGGGCCAGATCCAACGAGACGGGAAAGAGAGCGACCCCGGCACTGACCCGTAGAAAACGTCGACGCGCAAGCTTCATGGCATCCTCCAGAACACTCCGGGAAATGTCGCATTTGCCACCGTGGGTCAAGGCAAGCTCATTGCCCGATGCGGCCCCCAACTACGTGTTTGAACCCGCCCTACTCCGCGGCACGATCGATCTACTAGAAGGAAAAATCGCATGAGTGACACGCTTCAAGCTTTGCTCGATTCTGGCGCGCTATATCTCGCAGTTGGCGCTGTCATATGCATTGTGCTCGGAATAGGCGCAGCCAAGCGGTTGTTTCAGCGTGGTAACAAAATCAAACCTCCTCTGGAGTGAGCCCCGCGCGTCCGCCCTACTGGTCTTTGCCGCAGCCAGGAATATTAAAGATGAGCACGTTGCTGCACGACGCAATGATCCTGACGCTCGATGCGAATAATATGATCATCGAGCAAGGCTACGTTCTCGTTCGCGGCGATCGCATCGCTGAGGTGGGGCACGGGCGTTATACCGGGCCGGTCGTGGCCGAGCGCAGCATCGATTGCCGCGATCGCCTGATCGCGCCGGGGCTTGTCAATGCGCATACCCATTCGCAATCGAGCACGATGGCGGGTTTCGGCGACCGGCTCAGCCATCCGGCGTTCATGTGGCTCACCCAGGCCCACACCTCGAGGCGAACATCCGATGAAATCCGCCTGAGTGTGCTGTTGACGGCCTATGGCCTGCTGACCAGCGGCACAACGGCAGCCATCGACCACTTTCCCGGTCAGCGGTTTTCATTGGCCGACATGGACGCCGTGCTGTCGGCCTGGAGCGAAACTGGGATGCGAGTGGCGCTCGGGATGCGTTTCTTCGATGGCCCGTTTAGCGACATTTTTCCTTCGGCACCCATTCCCGATGACCTAAAATCGCGCATCGGCGCAGTCGAGCTGCTCAAGCCGCAGCCGTTCGGGGAATTATCAGAGCTGATGGAGGCAACCATCCGGAAATGGCACCGCCGTCCACGCCTTTCGGTTTTTCCGGCGCCATCGAATCCGGATCGGTGCAGCGATCAGGCGCTGCTGCTCTGCGCCGAATTGGCCGAACGCCATGACACCGGCATCCACACGCATCTACTCGAGACCCGCAGGCAGGCGGAGCTGGCAAAGGAGCGTCACGGCGTGACCACGGTCCGACATCTTGCGGATCTTGGAGTGCTCTCGCAGCGCTGGTCCTGCGCTCACAGCATCTGGCTCACGGATAGCGACATCGAGCTCATGTCCGACCACAAGGCAACCGCGGTGCTCAACCCGGAAAGCAACAGTCGCCTCGGCACCGGAGTTGCGCGCGCGCCCCTGATGCACCGCCATGGGGTCAGGCTCGCGCTCGGCACGGACGGCTCAAGCTGCAATGACAATCTGGTCCTGCACGAAGCAATGCGGGCGCTGGCGACCGCGCACCGTCCTTTGGAGCCGGATCGCAGCCGCTGGATCTCTGCGGGCGAGGTGCTGCACATGGCGACGGCGGGCGGTGCCGGCGCTCTGCGTCAGGAGAAACTCGGTTGCATCGCTCCCGGCTTTAGCGCCGATCTCGCTGTTTACCGCCTCGATGCGCCGTGGTGGGTGCCGGTCAACGACGTGGTCAGCCAGATGGTATTTGCCGAGACCGGAGCCAGCGTCGAGACCGTGATGGTCGACGGGTCCATCGTCATGGAAAATCGCATCATCCGAACATTCGACGTCAATGATCTGGTGAGTGAAGTCCGGGCAATGACGCGCAGCTTGCGAAGGCGCAACGCCGACCTGTTCGACGTGGCTCACGATATCGCCAATTCGGTCCCCTGACCGGGGGCCTGTTATGAGCAGCGAGACTGAGAAATCGGGTTTAGGCACCGCGGACGTAGCACGCGGTCCCACTTGAACGGTATTTGTGGCCTCAATCAACACTCGCGCGCGTCGATTCACGGGGTTCAGTCATTGTCAAAAACAGTGCCCTGGACACGTTGTTTTACCCGGAAGATCATGTGCGCCTGGGCCGAGGGAGGGCGCCATTATGGACCTCGAAAGTTGGCTGCGGAGCCTTGGCCTCGAACGGTATGAGCCAATATTCCGCGAGAACGCGATCGACGCCGACCTCCTTCACGATCTCACGGAGGATCATCTTCGCGAGATGGGTCTCCCGCTTGGTGCTCGTCTCAAGCTCCGAAAAGCCATTAATGCGCTCGTTCTGGGTGCAGAGCCGATCGGTCCGGCACTGGCCGTCGCGCCCTCGGGCCCGCCCGCAGACACTGCCGAGCGCCGCCAGGTCACCGTGATGTTCTCGGACCTGGTCGGTTCGACGGCCCTCGCCGTCAGCATGGACCCGGAGGACCTGCGCGAGATCATTTCGGCCTATCAGAAGTGCGTGGCCGAGACCGTGCATCGCTTCGGCGGGTTCGTGGCGAGATACATGGGCGACGGTGTCCTCGTGCATTTTGGTTATCCCCGGGCTCATGAGGACGACGCCGAGCGGGCCGTACTGGCGGGGCTCGAACTGATTAAGGCGGTTTCGGCGCTTAAGTCGTCCGCTTTCCTGCAGACCCGTATCGGAATTGCGACCGGGCAGGTCGTCATCGGCGACCTCATCGGCTCGGGATACGCGCAGGAGCGCAGCATCGTTGGCAAGACGCCGAACCTCGCGGCCCGCCTGCAGGGCGCCGCTGAGCCGAACATGGTCGTCATCTGCGACAGCACGCGCAGGTTGCTCGGCAATCTCTTCGACCTGGAAGACCTCGGGCCCAGGGACCTCAAGGGCATCGCCGGACCGACGGGGGCCTGGGCGGCCCTGCGGGCGAGTTCCGCGGAAGGCCGCTTCGAGGCGATGCACGCCACCGGCCTGACCGCCCTCGTCGGACGAGAAGAAGAATCCGAATTGCTGCTGCGCCGCTGGTCCAAAGCGAAGACCGGTGAAGGCCAGGTGGTGCTGCTCTCCGGCGAGGCCGGCATCGGCAAATCGCGGCTCACGGCCGCGCTTCTGGAAAGCCTCTCCACCGAGCCGCACACGCGCTTGCGCTATTTCTGCTCG
>DATBYX010000204.1:0-3227 GCA_036513475.1 Xanthobacteraceae bacterium
CTCTCACCAGCCATCCGGCTTGAGCCACTCGCGCACCGGGCGTCCTTCGTAGGTCCCGCCCGGGCAATAAGGGTAGCATCGCCAGGATCCATCGGAATCGCGGTTCGCACGAGGCTGGTCGTATTCGGGGACGGACCGCCGTGCGGCATCAGCCGACGTGACGAATGCCGGGCCGGCGATGAGAGTGGCCAGAGCCAAAGCTGCAAAGAGCGTTTTCATGCGAGTCTTCCTGCTTCCAACATGCCGCCGATCCTTGCGCACGCGAGAACAACCACGACGACCGCAGGAGGTGCGGACGACCGCAGGAGATGCGGGGGGACCGGATCGCCGATCCCACTCTGCGGTCCGTTCTCATATGAGACCGCAGTTGGGAATTGCTTTGGTTGGCTTGCGGTCGTTTGCTTGACCTTGCGGCAACGGGGCCCCCCAGGAGCGAGATCGCGAGACCAGGAGCCCCATGCTAACCCGTGCAGGCAATCCGTACGTATCATGATCGCGGCACTCCTGACGACCGCTCCCGTAGAGCTGATCTTTCATGAGCCGGTTTATTCCCACGGGGGTGAGTAAAACGCCGTAGCCGCACGGGCCTTCGCCGTCGGTTGCTGCGGCTCTCACCCGAGGCTTCGGCGATAGGCGGTCGGAGTAATCCCGGCGTGCCTGCGAAACGTGGTCGTGAATGCACTGGTTTCGCTGAACCCGAGCTCCTGGCCGATCCGGGTGACGGACAGGTCGGGGTCGGCAAGGAGATTCTTGGCTCTCTCCGTTCGTCGGGACATGAAAAAGCGGTGGGGCGGCACGCCCATGGATTCCTTGAATGCGCGCGAAAAATGAAACGGGCTCAGACGCGCGACTTCTGCCAAGGCAGACACCGAAATGTCCTCTGTGAGATGTTCCTCGATGTACTGCGCCACTCTCTTCTGCTGCCATGCGGCGAGACCGCCTCGGGCATTCTGCACCGCAGGAGCAGTGCCGTTGTTCAGACGCAGGAGTTCGTGGGCCAATACGATGCTCAGAGCCTCGGCATATTCTCGGTGCGCCTGATTCGGATTTTCAGCTTGGGCTTTGAGTTTCCGCAGCGTTTCCCACATGTCCTGATCGAAGAAGAATAAACGTGGCCTGAACTCCGTGTCGGCAAAACGCAATTCCCCGGCGAACAGGGGGCTGTGCGGATTGATGTAGAAATAGGTCGCTTGCGTCAGCGTGCGGGGCTTTTGCCAGCCGAAAAAGCAGCACCCGGCAGGGATGAAAGTCAGCTTCCGATTGAACTCCCGCAACCTGGATTTGGGTAAACCCTCGACGATTGTCTCACCATCATCGCGCTCGGCGCGTTCGGACATGATCAGCAAGTGGCAGGACGCCCTGAACTCGTATGCGAATGGCTCGAGTCTGATCAGCTGCATCGCATCCGACCGGATGCCGTTCCATGTGGTGATCTGGTGACGGAAGATATCAGGCGGTGTTATCCGGACTGCCGTGCAAGCGACTGCCGAGTGCGTGTCCAGCTCGTTCATAGCGGTCTCCAGTGAGTTGAAGACCTCCTTGCGAGCGCTTCCACCTATCGTTTCTTCACCTTCATGTAGGAGCCGCCTTTCCGCAAACGCGTGCAGGGATGTTCAAATTAAGTTGCGACGCGGGTGATAAGGGGGAGAGCCGATACGCTGGCGTCATGCGCCTGGCGCTTTGCAGCAATGTCGTGGGCGTGGAACCGGGTAAATACGCCTCGCGATGATTTCCAACGGCGCACATTGGTGCGGCGGCGTATAACGGCCGCGCTTAGACCGCGACTGAAGTTTCAAGTTTCGTCGTACCGGGCGGCCAAGGGAATAAATCAGCGCAGGCTTGATCTCCTGTTCGCGGAACGTAAACGGTCGCCGCGACAGGGGAGACGTCATGACAAGAACGATGGTTGCTGCTGTCATTGCGCTGCTTGCCGGCAGCTTGATGCTTCCGCACCGGGAATTGCTGGCGCGCGAGTGCAGCGGCAGCGGGTCTGGAACCTCCGGCTATTCCTCGAGCAGAGCCGGAATGCGGGGTTGGATCGGCTTGCATCGACCGGACGGCGAAGTTGTTCGCATCAAGACCGATCAGATCGTTTACGTGATGAGCGCTGCCAATACTGGTGCCGACAAGCGGGCGCTTTCGCGGATTCAACTGCTGAACGGCTTCGCCGACGTGCGCGAGAACGTGGACGAGGTGATGCTGGCGATCAAGAACGACGATTTGCTGAACGCGACCTGAACCTGCGCTGCGCCGGGAATATTTCGCCTCGCCGCAGATCATGTCATTGAGACCTGCGTCATCCCGCGTAAGGGAGTCATCTGATGCTCAACGACAGCCCATATCTGCGCAACGGCGCTCCGCAGCGCTGTGCCCTGTGCAATGCATCTTTCATGATCGAGGACGAGCACATCAAGTGCTGGAAGGGAAAAGACCACCGGTACTACTGCTGTCCCGAGCACGCCGATTTCGGGCTCGACAAGCTCCTCACAGCCATTGAGCCCCTGGAAAGGAAAGTGTCATGAGGCGCTGTGACTTCTGCGGCGGCAAGCTCGGTCTTGTTGTACATCGCAAATGGGGGCGGCGGTTTTGCAGGCTCGTCTGCAAAACGGCCGACGAAAGCCGCCGGCGCGATGAAGGCCAGCGTCGAAGGCGATGCGGCGTGCCGACAATCTACGGCAAGGTGCGGTTGGTGCTTTCCGTCGGTGCCGTTCTTGGCGCCGGTTCCGCCGCTCTGGCGATGGCTCAACATCCGGTGCACGACGCGGCGCCGTCGCTCCAGGCCCACGTCCCGATCAGCGCTGATGCAGGTAATCGGGTTGCACCCGAGCAGGGACGAAGCGCGCAAATACGCGCTGTTTATTTCGAAGCAGCCCCAGGAACGTTCGATGCCTACACCTATTCTGCGTCCGTGCAGCTGAGCGCATCGAGCGCAAACCGCACGCTGCAGGGGGAGTTCAGGTTTCCTCTTTTCAAAGCCGCGCCGAATGTCTCGGTGCAGATCATCTCGTCGATCAGCGCCGTGCCGATGCGTGTGAGCGCCCTGCGGATGAGCAAGATCGTCGGGCCCTCCGGTCCGACCGAAACAAAAATTGTTGTAGAGGCGCAACCGCTCTTCGATGTCCCCGCAAGCGGTTTTTATTTCGCCAATCTGGTGGTGACCGGAGTTCCGGTTACGGCTCCGTCAGCTTCGAGCTCCGCCAGCTCAAAGTCGCTTTGGATGCCGTAGG
>DATBYX010000205.1:0-15110 GCA_036513475.1 Xanthobacteraceae bacterium
AATTGAACCGGCGTAGTGTTCTCGGTATGAGCATGATGACGGCCGTGGGATGTTACGCCGCGCAGGCACGTGTGTTTGCTCAGTCTTCCTCTCCCGAACCAGTAATGGACGCACTCAGCGCCTATATGAGCGCCGCGGCAAACCGGGTGCTTCCCGCCGAGGCCGCCGACCACGCCAAGCACCATCTGCTCGACACGCTGGCAGCGATGATTTCGGGATCGCAGTTGCTGCCCGGACAGGCGGCGTTGCGCTATGCCATCGCGCATGCTGGAAAAGGGGCTGCCACGATCGTCGGCTCGACGCTCACGGCTGGACCTGGCGACGCCGCGCTCGCCAATGGCGTCATGGCACACGCGGATGAGACCGACGATTCCCACAATGCCTCGCGCTCGCATCCGGGCTGCGCCGTCGTGCCCGCGGCTCTCGCAACAGGGGAGGAGCTTGGCATTGACGGGGCGCGGTTCCTGCGCGCGGTGACGCTTGGTTACGATATCGGCACCCGCGTGGTCACGGCCATGGGCGGGGCCGAGTTCAGCTACGCGAGCAGTCTCAGTACCCACAGCATCGCCGGAACTTTCGGGGCTGCGGCCGCTGCCGCTTGCGCAGCAGGTCTCAACGCCCGGCAGATGCGCTGGGCGCTCGACTATACGGCGCAGCAGTCTTCTGGAATCATCGCCTGGCGCCGCGACACCGATCATATCGAGAAGGCGTTCGTTTTTGCAGGCATGCCGGCGCGCAATGGCGTCGCCTCGGCGCTGCTGGTGCGGTCCGGCTGGAACGGCGTTGACGACATCTTTTCCGGCGCTGATAACTTTTTCATCGCGTATGCCCCCAAGGCGCAGCCCGAACGGCTGTTGGAAAAGCTGGGCGAGCGCTACGAGATCGCGCAAACCGACATCAAGAAATGGACCGTGGGCTCGCCCATCCAAGGGCCGCTCGATGCATTAGAGGCCATACGCAGCAAGCAGCCCTTCGAGGCTGATGAGGTGCAGAGCGTCGTGGTGCGCCTTGCCCCCTCGGTCGGCAGGGTCGTGGATAACCGCGACATGCCCGACATCTGCCTGCAGCACATGATGGCTGTGATGCTGAACGACAAGACCGTCTCCTTCCACGCCGCGCACGATAAGCCGCGCATGCAGGATGCGGCGGTGCTGCTCCAGCGCGCCAAGGTACATCTCGTACAAGACGAGGAGCTCACCAAGCTGCTGCCGGTGCGCGTCACCGTCGTAGAGATCGAGCTTAAAAACGGAACCCGCCTCTCGGAACGTGTTACTGCCGTGCGGGGTACGCCACGCAACCCGATGACCCGCGCGGAAGTGATCGACAAGGCACGTGATCTCATGGCGCCGGTGCTGGGGCGCGAAATATCCGGACGGCTCATCGAAACAATCTTCAAGATCGAGAATACGCCGGACATCCGCAGCTTGCGGCCGATGTTGCAGCCCGGCTGATCCCGCCTCCGTAGGGGCGACGCATGCGTCGCCCTGCTTCAACGGCGCCGACGCCTGTGGAAAGAGGGCGAGGCATGCCTCGCCCCTACGGATGCTGAGCCTGCCTTCGTAAGGGCGACGCATGCGTCGCCCTGCTTCAATGGCGGCAACGCCTGTGGAGAGAGGGCGAGGCATGCCTCGCCCCTATGGTTGCGCGAACAGCGCAGGCCGAAGAACGTCGGCGAAAATCTCCCCGTAGACGCGATTGCCCTCGACGTTGAGGTGACCAGTCCCGAAACTGGCGCCGAAGCCATGGAGCTTTGCTACGCCGGCTGGACCTACCTTCTCGACGATGCGCTGGTCGAGATCCAGGAATTGCAGGCCGGCTCGCTCGATCCTGGCCCGCATTGCCTCGATCAGGGCCGATCGTTTGGCTGCAAGGGACGGACATCGCGCCTCGATGTTCCATGCCGCAACGATGATCGGAATGTCACGGGATTGCCGGATCGCGGCGAGATCGCGGATGAAAGCGGTGGCGAGAGCATGCGCCTCGGAAGGTGTACCGTCCCGCCACAAGGCAAGCTGGCCGTCCACGAGACTGGATGCACAGCTCCAGCTGGGCTGCGTTCTCTGCGCGGGTGCGGCTGCCGCATCTGACCAGTCGGCCAGAACCCCGCTGTTCTTGCGTGCGTTGATGATGCGCGCCACCTGACTGTGGTCGAGCAGCCAATAATAAATGCGACCTGCAAGCGACGTGCGAAATCGGTAGCCGCTACTGCCGCGAAACCCATAGGAGAGCCGGTACTCGCCGCTGCCATCCCGGCGGTAGCCTGTGAACTCGGAATCATCCGTTGTGGTGGGGGAGAGCAGATTGTCAACGTACAGCATGACCACGGCTGCGTTGGCGCTCAGGCGGCGTCCTTCCGATTGCAGGCGGGCCACTTCCACTGCCGGCCTTGCCCCTGCCAGACCAAGATTGACGACTTCCGTGCCGGGATGGTCGCGCGACAGAATTTGTTCGGCCACGGCTACGGCCGTCTCGGAGCCATCGACCTGCAGCGCTTCGATGAATGAATCCCCGATCACGACGGCGCGCAGGGCTCCATCGTGATCGACATTGCGATTGCGATCGCGCAGCCCGAGGTTCGAAATGGTGATGAGAGAACGGTGCTCGGTGAGCCACAATCCGGAAACATTGGCGCGGTGGCGATAGCCGGTATCAGGATCCGGGCCGTAAAGCGCAACCGGCGGAACGGGCAGGACCCATCGCAGCGGCGTTCCACTGATCACGACGAAGAGGAGATCCACCGCGGCGGTTGCGGCGACGATTCCCGCCAGCAATTTCGCTGCCCCCAAGCCAATCTTTCGCCACATGGATCAAAACCGAAAGTAAATGAATGGGTTGTCCTGCACCTTCGGAAGCAATAGCAGCCATATCGCAGCTCCAGCAAAGAGCATCCGCAGGAAGGTGCCGTCGAAGCGCCATATGAGCAGAACCGCCTGCAGGCTTGATACCCGCGCTTCCAGCCAATGCAGGGCAAGCAGCGCGAGACAGCCGGTCACGATCAGGAGCTCGCCCATGCCATCAGAGGGCAGTTGCCAGCTGGAAAGGGCCTGCTCTCCCACGTGCGGAAATCCGCCGCGCAAGGAGAACATGGTCCCCAGATATTCGAATGCATAGCCCAGGCTTGGCGAGCGAAAAAAAACCGAGGTTGTCACAACGAAGCCAAAGGTTGCAGCCCACCCGATCAGCGCCGGCGGCGCCCGAACGTACCTCGACCACATGATGGCAAGCATGATCGCCATGCCCTGCAGTGCTCCCCAGAGAACGAACGTGAAATTCGCCCCATGCCACAGCCCGCACAGTGCCATGGTCAAGGTCATGGCAAAAAAGTGCTGGGAAACCCGGTAGCGTCGGGATGCCATCCTGACATCTGCGAGGGGGACGAACACGTAGTCGCGCAGGTAGCGCGTAAGCGTGATGTGCCAGCGCTGCCAGAACTGCGCAACGCTGGAAGCAAGGAAGGGAGTCGCGAAATTCCTGGGCAGACGTATTCCGAAGAGATACGCGGAGCCGATGGCGATATCGGAATATCCCGAAAAGTCGAAATAGATCTGGAACGTGAACAGCCAGACTCCGAGCCAAGCCGCGGCGGCACCGCCGGGGCCGTCGCGAAAGATCGCATCGACAATCGGACCGATCGAGTCGGCAAGCATGACCTTCTTGACGAGGCCGAGCAGACACAGTGCCAATCCCAGCCCGATCAAGCGCGATCGTACCACAAGCTTGCGGTCGAACAGCCGATGCACCTGCGGTCCGAATTGCCGCCAGCGCGTTATCGGCCCGGCGACCAGCTGGCTGAAGAACAATTTGAACAGGGCAAAGCGCGCGAGGGAGTGGAAGGGCAGCGCTCGACCGCGGGAAATGTCGATCAGGAATGCGGAGAGCTGAAAGACGTAGAAGGAGATCCCAAGGGGAATCACGATGTCGTGGGTGAACACATCGAAACCGATCGCCGTCGCCAGAAATACTCTGTACTTGAAATAGGCAAGACACCCGAAGTCGAGGAGGAGGGCAGGATAGAGCCATCGCCGGTCGCGCTCGATCAGGAACTGGAACCCATAGTTGGACAGGACGATGATGGCGGCAAGGACGCTGTCGCGTACCCCGGCAGCCGCATAAAAGCCAATGCTGGCGGCCAGCAGTATCCAGCCCCGCCACGGCAACAGCACGAACGCGAGCCACACCAAGCCCAGAAAAAATGCGAAATAAAGACTATCGTATCTCACAACGGCGCAGATCGAACAGGAGAATCATACAAGGGATTTGCGCGCAAGCGCAGCCGTCTCGACCCTCCGCGGATCTGGCGATACAACGCAGCACCTTGGAAAGAAGCCGGTCAGATACATGTGCGGCATTGCGGGGATGATCGATTGGCGCGCGACGACCAGCGCCGACGAACTGCGCGCGATTGGCGAAGGCATGAACGAGACGCTGCTTCACCGCGGGCCCGATGCAGGGGAGGTATGGGTCGAGCCCGAGGCGGGGATAGTACTCGGGCAGCGTCGTCTCGCTATCATCGATCTCAGTCCAGGCGGTGCGCAGCCGATGCATTCGGCCGACCGGCGCTACGTCATAACCTTCAACGGGGAAGTCTACAATTATCGCGACATCCGCCGGGAACTCAGTGCTGCAGGGCGCGCCGTCCGCGGCGATTCCGATACTGAAGTACTGCTGGAGGCGTGCGCGCTCTGGGGCATAGAAGCCGCCATCGAACGCGTCGTCGGGATGTTCGCCTTCGCGCTTTGGGATCGCAGGACGAAAACTCTGGTACTCGCGCGCGATCGGCTGGGCATCAAGCCCCTCTACTATGCGGCGACGCCGGAGCGCGTGCTGTTCGCTTCACAGCTCAAGGCGTTTCGCGCCGTGCCGCGATGGCAGCCCACTATCGATGAGGATGCGGTCGTGGGCTATCTGCGTCATGCCTACATCGCGCAGCCCCGTACTATATATCGCGAAGCGTCAAAGCTTGCCCCAGGGCATGTTCTGACCCTGCGGCAAGGATCGCGGGCGCCTTCGAAATGCTATTGGGATCTGCGAAGTGTCGCGCTTGCGGGTCTGCGGCGCAACGATCCTGCGCCTGACCCCAACGAAGCTGCCGAGCGACTGGACGTGCTGCTGCGTGATTCGATCAAGCTGCGGATGATCTCGGACGTTCCGCTCGGCGCGTTCCTCTCCGGTGGGATCGACTCCTCGACTGTCGTGGCGCTGATGCAGGCGCAGAGCACGCGGCCGGTGAAATCGTTCTCCATCGGCTTTCACGAGAGCGGCTATGACGAGGCAGACTGCGCAAAAAAAGTGGCCGCCCATCTGGGTACTGATCACACCGAGTTCTACGTCGAGCCTCGCCACGCCCTCGACGTCATTCCGCAGCTGCCCGACTGGTTCGACGAGCCCTTTGCCGACTCCTCGCAGATCCCGACCTATCTCGTTTCCGCGCTGACCCGCAAACACGTGACGGTGGCACTCTCGGGCGACGGCGGGGACGAATTGTTCGCAGGCTATAATCGCTACCAGTGGGGAGAGCGGTTGGCGCAGGTGATGCAACATGTCCCCGGCCAGCTGCGCGCTGCATCGGCTGCGGCCTTGCGGGCGCTTGCGCCCGAGACCTGGAACCGGATGTTTGGTATTTTACCCGCTGCATGGCGGCCAGCGCTGCCCGGCGACAAGCTGCACAAGATCGCAACCCTGTTCGATGATCCGTCGCCGGAGGCCATCTACCGGCGGCTGGTGAGCCAGTGGGAACGCCCCGAAGAGGTCGCCGCTGCGGGCCGGGAGCCGCATGGGCCCCTCTGGGATGGAACGATTGCAAAGGATTTTCCGCACCTCGTTCCCCGCATGCAGTTCCTGGATATGATCGGCTACCTGCCTGACGACATCCTCACCAAGGTGGACCGCGCTACCATGGCGGTGGGCCTCGAGGGCAGGGTGCCGCTGCTGGATCATCGCGTTGTGGCCTACGCCTGGAGCTTGCCGCAGGAATTCAAGATCCGTGGCGGCCAAAGCAAATGGCTCCTGCGCACCGTGCTTGATCGGTATGTGCCCAGGCACCTGATCGACCGGCCCAAGATGGGTTTCGGCGTGCCGATACATGCCTGGCTGCGCGGGCCGTTGCGGGATTGGGCGGAGCAGCTTTTGGCCCCCGCACGCCTCGCCTCCTGTGGGTTCGTGCGCGTGGAGCCGGTGCGCCGCCTGTGGCAGCAACATCTCGAAGGAAGCTGCAATTGGCAGTATCCGTTGTGGACGGTGCTGATGCTGCAGGCTTGGCACGCGCGATGGGCGTGAAGGCGAGGCCGGGCAAGGTCCTCGTTGTGACCACAGGTCTTGGCGTCGGCGGTGCCGAGGCCATGCTGACTCGCCTTGTCACCGCCCAACCGAGCATCGCGGACGACGTGACTGTCGTGAGTCTGCGGCCGGAGGACGACTATGTCGAACGGTTGCGCACGGCAGGGGTAAAGGTGGTGCAACTCGACTTCCGCCGGGCAAGCGGGATCGCCTCAGGTCTCATCGAGCTGGCGAAGCTCATCGCCGAGCGCTGCCCGGACATCGTGCAGGGATGGATGTATCACGGCGACCTCGCAGCGCTCCTCGCGCTTACGCTCTCGGGGCGCCGTAGCCGGACACGGCTCGTCTGGAGTCTCCGATGCTCGGACATGGACCTGCGCCGGTATGGGCCTGGATTGCGCGCGGTTGTGAAAACCTGCACGCTGCTGTCGCGACGGCCCGATGCTGTGACGGCGAATTCCGCAGTTGGTCTCAAATTCCATCTGGAGCTCGGGTATCGCCCCCGCCGTGCAGAGGTCATCCCCAATGGGATCGATATGGAGGAGTTCAGGCCCGACCTGATCGCGCGGAGAGCGGTGCGGCACGAGCTCGGGATCGAGGATGCGGCCATCGTGATCGCGCATGTGGCGCGCGTCGACCCGATGAAGGATCACAGCACTTTCCTGGCTGCAATGGCACAGCTGCCGGAGATTCAGGCATTGCTTATCGGGGTCGGCACCGAGAATCTGGCCGCATCGCGCAATGTCTTCCGACTAGGACGTCGGCGCGACGTTGCACGTCTGCTGACCGCGGCCGATTTCATCGCCTCGAGCTCCCGGTTCGGCGAAGGTTTTTCAAATGCCATCGCGGAGGGGATGGCCTGTGGCTTGCCCGGAATCGTTACGGATGTCGGAGATGCCAGGCTGATTGTGGGAGAGACCGGCCTGGTTGTGCCCCGCGAAGACGCGCAGGCAATGGTGGCAGCGATGCAGACGCTCACACAGGAGCCTATCGAGGCGCGAACTGCGCGCCGCGTCAAGGCCCGCACGCGCATTGCGGAAAACTTTGCGCTGCCCACCGCAGTAAAGCGGTTTGCTGCACTTTATGCTTCGCTGCAATCGGCCTGTGGTTGACGCGGCGTGCGAGCGGTTCCTGGGCGAGAACATAGATCGGCGGACCAGCGCTTCAAATGTTGCCTCCGATGTGGCAAGAGAACGCGATAGGGAACGTTATGAAGCACGCGGAATCGTTTTTTGCAGCGGCCGGGCAGATTTGCCGCGACATCTCAATTGCTTCGATCGAGGCTCTCGCCTCCGAGCTCGACCGGCTGCGCGAACGTGAAGGACGCTTGTTCCTGATCGGCGTCGGGGGCAGTGCCGCCAACTGCAGCCATGCGGTCAACGATTTTCGCAAGCTCTGCGGGATCGAGACCTATACTCCCGTAGACAACGTATCGGAGCTCACGGCGCGTACCAACGATGAAGGCTGGGATACGGTCTTTGCGGCGTGGCTGGAAACGAGCCATCTCAACGCCAAAGATGCGATCCTGGTGTATTCGGTCGGCGGCGGTGACACCGAGCGCAACATCAGCGCCAACATTGTAAAAGCAATCGATCTCGCCAAGGCGCGGTCCGCAAAGGTATTCGGAATCGTTGGCCGCGACAGCGGATATACGGCCAGACACGGGGATGCTGTGGTGCTGATCCCGCAGGTCAATCCAGGCTGGGTGACGCCATTGTCGGAAGCATTTCAGGCCGTGGTGTGGCATTGCCTGGTGAGCCATCCAGCCTTGCAGCGTAGGCAGACGAAGTGGTAAGCGTCCCGCGCGGGTTGAGGCCGGCCGTCTTTCTTGATCGGGACGGTGTCATCGTAATCCCGGAATTCCGTGACGGGCGCAGTTTTGCGCCCCGTCGGCTCGAAGACTTCAAGCTCTACCCTGATGCGGCGTCCAGTCTGAGCAGACTCAAGCGGGAGGGATTTCTATTGGCGGTCGTAACCAACCAGCCGGACGTTGGGCACGGGCGGATCCTCCGGACGGAAGTGGAGGCGATGCACGAAATCCTGCAGGGGGAATTGCCCATCGACGCACTCAAGGCTTGCTTCCACCGGCAGGACGAGCATTGTGACTGCCGCAAGCCCAAGCCGGGCATGATCCTCGCGGCAGCCCACGAGCTCGGGATCGACCTCGCGAAGAGTTTCATGGTCGGCGATCGCGGAAGTGATGTTGCGGCCGGCCGTGCTGCCGGTTGCACCACAATATTTATCGATCTCGGCTATGACGAGCCTGCGCCCGATGCTCCCGACCATGTCGTGCGTTCCGTGGCGGAGGCTGCTCAGATCATCATCCAAACCACTGCAACAGCACGGGGAGCAGCATGAGCCGCATCACCGATCTCAAGGTCAAGATTTTTGCCGACGGCGCTGATTACGACGGCATGGTCAAGATGTCGCGCAATCCAGCAATCAAGGGGTTCACCACCAATCCGACCCTCATGCGCAAGGCGGGTGTGAGCGATTACGAGGCCTTCGCGCGCAAGGTATTGGCGACAATCACGGATCGGCCGGTGTCGTTCGAGGTGTTTGCCGACGACTTCGCCAGCATGGCCGAGCAGGCGCGCACGATCTCCACATGGGGATCCAACGTGAACGTAAAAATCCCGGTCACCAACACGAAAGGACAGTCGTCCAACGAGTTGATCCGGGTCCTGTCCTCCGAGGGCGTGATGCTCAACGTGACCGCAGTATTCACCCTCGATCAGGTCCGCGACGTGGCCAATGCGCTCGACCCGGCGACGCCGGCGATAGTTTCGGTATTCGCCGGCCGTATCGCCGACAGTGGTGTGGATCCGATCCCCCATATGGCAGCGGCCAAAAAGCTGTTGGCGTCGCGCCCCAAGGCAGAGCTGCTGTGGGCGAGCACGCGCGAGCTGTTGAACATCTTCCACGCGGAAGAAAGCGGCTGCGATATCGTCACTGTCCCCAACGAGTTCTTGGCCAAGCTGGACCTTATCGGCAAGGACCTCCTCGAATACTCGCGGGAAACAGTGCAGCTGTTTTATCGCGACGCAGCGGCCGCGGCATATCAGATCAGGACCAAGCGGGTAGCCGCCGAGTGATCCAGCGCAGCGCGCCAGAGTAGCTCGGATACGGCTTGCCCGTTGCGGTTCAAGCGGGCGACGCTTGCGTCGCTCCCGGCTCGATTGCGCTCAGCCGTTTCTGGGCATCGCACCGGGTGCGCGTGCGCTGTTCGCTCCAGCGAGCCAGCGGGATTGCGGCCAACACGATCAGCATCGGCTCGATCGGCAGCCGATATTTCGGGCTTGCGACCGGTCCGTTGAGCAGCAGAAAATAGGCGATCAGGGCACCTGCAACGAGGGCTGCCCAAGGCTTGTTGCGAGCCAGCATGATGAAGCCGATGCTCTCCAGCGCCAGGAAAGGCAGCATGCCCGCGATTCCGAGGGCGAGCAGCACCTGATAGCGCCCCACATGCTCGAACAGATAGGCGCGCGCTCTCTCCCAAAGAGTCCTTCCGGGCGTTTCATAGAAACTCGGCTTGGGCAGTGCGCGTACACGCGGGTCCGCGATCAAAGCGGGGGCAGCCAGATTGACCACCATGCCATCGATCCAGCTCTCGACAATCGCCTTGAGCGGCAGCCGCGCCAACTGTTGCCGCGCAAGCTCCACCTTCATCGAGGCGCGCGCAAAGGGATTGCTCTGGGCTTCGAAGCTGCGCTCGGCAAGGCGTTGCTCATAGAGCGCCTGCATGCGCTGCACACTAATCTCGTAAGGCGTTCCGTAGGCGCGTTGCTTCACGAGCGGCACAATCCAGAAGGCGAGGTGATCTCCTGCCTGTGACGTGAGATTGAAGCTGCCGTAATGAGTGACGTTGCGCAGCAAAATCGGAGCGATCGGGGCCGCGGCGGCTGTTGCAAACAATGCCGCCGTGACGCAGGCTACGCCAACTCGGCGGGACCTGATGATCGCAACCGTAAAGATCAGCGGCGTGGCTGCGATCAGGAGAGGTGCGATCCACGGCCGTGTGGCAAGCGCCAGTCCGCCTGCTAAGCCTGCCAGGGCGGCGGCCCCCATGCTGGCACGCAGCAGAAAATGTGCGCCGGCGAGCAGCATCACGGTGAAGAAAAAAAGAAAGACCGTATCGGTAAGAAGCTGTGTGCTGAAGACGACGAGTGTCACCGAGACAGCCGCCAGCATGCCCGCAATGAGACCAGTGAGAGGCGAGATGAGGGTTCCCAGAGCGGCAATCAGAGTGCAAGTACCGGCATCGAGAACCGCCTGAGCCGCAGCTGCGGCTCTTGGTGCGCTGCCGAAAGCGCTTTGAATACCTGCAAGCACCAGCGGATAAAGCGGCATGCGATCGGTCATGGAGGACAACGTCGTCCAAAACCCGTCAGCTTTGGCGACTGCCGTGCCCAGCATCCAATAGGCGAAGGCGTCCGGCTCTGCGAAAAACGAACTGTTTCCTCTCAGCAACGCAAGGTTGCCCAGACGAACAACCAGCGAGAGCAGAAAGACCGCTATCAGGGGATGGGAGCGCGCGCCTTGCCAAAACAGCATCTGGACGAGCTCTTATCCGCCTATCGGAAAAGCCAAAGGCTGCAGGGGGAAAGCAACGCCTGGCGCGTTCGATCGGCTATCCGCGCGCTTGATCCGCCTGTGCGGCAACCGACGCCAGTTGATCGGCAAGGGAACGCGCAACACCGGGCGGCATCTTGATGCGAATTGCGACCAGAGTGGGAGAATGCCAATCGTCTAGCACGTGCAGGGTCACTTCAACATCTCCACCCAGGGATCGTGCGGATGCGGATTCTGCCGGCCCGAGGTCGTGTGGCGGAAGTCCTTTGAAGATGATGCTCACGGCATGCCCTCACGATTGCATCCTTGCCCTGATTGCCGGACACGATGCATGCGACCCGAATTGGACCAACAATACAAACGCCACGGCTCCGTCCGCATTTCGCATGCTCGCCTAGCATCCACTCGTCAACTGGTCTAGTGTTGCGGCTTGATCGCGAGGTGAGCGGTGCCTGAAGCCGATATTGAAGGAAATCGCTATTTTGCAGACCAGGTGCAGCAGGCGCCAGGGTTCTTCCTGAAGGGATCGCACCAGCTCGACTGGGGCATGAAGAACCGTCTTGCGCGCGTGTTCGATCCGCGCTCGGGTCGCACCGTGATGCTTGCGGTCGACCACGGCTACTTTCAGGGGCCAACCACCGGTCTCGAGCGCATCGACCTTTCGATTGTCCCGTTGTTGCCTTCGTGCGACGCCTTGTTCTGCACCCGCGGGATCCTGCGCAGCGTCATTCCGGCGGAAACGGGAAAGCCGATCGTGCTGCGAGCGAGCGGCGGGCCGAGCATCCTGCGCGAGGACCTATCCGACGAGCAGATCGCAATGGATATGGAGGATGCAGTACGGCTCAACGCCGCCGGTATTGGCATTCAGGTCTTCATCGGCGGCGAATTCGAGACGCGCTCCGTCCACAACATGACCAAGCTGGTCGATGCGGGCGTGCGCCTCGGCATGCCGGTCATGGGGGTTACCGCCGTCGGCAAGAACATGGTGCGGGACGCAAAATATTTCCGGCTCGCCTGCCGCATCATTGCCGAGCTCGGTGCCCAATACGTCAAGACGTACTATGTCGAGGAAGGTTTTGAGACGGTCACCGCCTCTTGCCCGGTACCCATTGTCATGGCGGGGGGCAAGAAGCTCCCTGAGCTCGATGCCCTGACCATGGCCTACAATGCGGTCCAGCAAGGCGCGGCAGGTGTCGATATGGGGCGAAATATCTTCCAGTCCGAAGATCCGAAAGCGATGATCACCGCGGTCGACGCGGTCGTGCACAAGAATTTCAAGCCTGCACATGCGTTCGATTTGCTTCAAACGCTCCGGTCGAAGGGGCCGCTGTCAATCTGCACAAAAGTGAGCGCCCATCACGATGCCGGTTGATGGTGTGCTTGCATACTGGGCACGTTCGCTTTCAGCAGATCCAGCAACGCCCTTGCCCAGGCCCGATGCCCGTCAAAGTTCAAGTGGCCCGCACCGCGATGGAGTCCAAATCCGTGCAAGCGGCCCAGATCCCGCAACCCCGTGGCGGCGGCAACTGTCGCCGTCCAGTCCACCAGCTTGATGCCGTGATTGCTGAACTCTGCGGCCATGGTGGAGATCAGCTCTGCGCGGCGCTGCTCGACCAAGTGGCAGTCCCGCGGCGGCAGTGGTATGTCGCGCACGGCGTACAGGACCTCCACGGCGTGGGCCTTTGTGCTCTCTGCAAAATCCTGCAGGAACTGCGTTGTGGCCGCCCACTCCGGCGCCGGCTGATGGTTCAGCCACAATGCAATGTGCGGCTTGAGCGCCGCATCTGCTGCGATACACAGGGCAAGGTGATCGGGCGCTGCGCCTGGCTGGGCCGGACGCGACGGCGGCTGGGCTGCGGAGAGGCCCAGGATCTGCCCCGGTTCCTTGCCGCGCAGATAGAACATGCGCAAAAGCGGCGAGTGCTGATAGAGCGCAACAAACGATCGCCCCCACAGATCGTCGGCGTGCCGCTGGGAGAACCGCTGTCGGAACGCGTATCCGCGCACGAGGCGCCCGTCGCCGGTTTCCACGTAGGCTGGGTTCTGACTGTCGTCGAGCAGCGCGCCCGTCCAGAAGCTGCTTCCGGTACTGTTGGCCAAGACCACATCGAGGTTCAAGGCGTATCCGCGTTTCTCCAACCGAAGCAGCTGCCGGATGGGGCTGGGCCCTGCGACGGCCAGATTGATCAGCTCGACGTTGTAGCCTTGCCTGCGCAGCATGTGCTCGGCAATCGTGCCGAATGTCGCTTCCTGGCTGACCTGCGCCCCCTCCACCATGGAGTCGCCGAGAAGGCCAACGCGGATGGTCCCTTCCGGCTTGACGACTGTGCGCTCCACGTCCCGGAACCCGAGGGAATTGACGCGAATGCGCGCGCGATGTTCACGCGACCAGATGCCCACCGCTCCGGGAGTGGAGTCGAAGCCGAACGCGTGATCGGGCTGGCCAAGAATAGGCTCTACCAGCGGCAAAACCCGCCAGAGTGGTGTCCATTCAATAAGTCGCAAGGCAGAATCGAACAGCAGCAGCGCTAGCGTACAACCGAGAAGGAAAAACGCCACGGGCGAGCGTCTCAGGCGGCGCGGATGAGACAGCATCGGTTGCTCAAAAAAAACGGGCGAAACGCATCATGCGATTGTGCGGGCAGCGATCCAAAGACAAGGTGGCACGCCAACCAGGTTCCGCGCAGGAGTTAACGCACCGCATGCGTTCTTGCAATTAAGGCCGGAAAATTGCATGGAATGCGGGAACCGCATTGCCCGGGAGCCAGTATGGTTCCGGCGGGTCTCGTCACTTACGTGGCACGCAAGCCTATCGACACGAGCCCTTCCGTGAAATCAAACCCTAGCGAGTCCGAGATCCGCGATTGGTGCGTGGCGTATCTCGCCAAGAGCTTGAAACTGGCGCTGGAGCGCATCGATCCGCAGGCGAAATTTGCCCGATTGGGGATGGATTCTGCGGCGTCGGTGTTCCTCGTCGCGGAGCTTGAGGATTGGCTCGGGCTGGACCTTAGCGTCGAGCTCCTTTTCGAGCATCAAACACCGGCCGCACTGGCTCGCTATCTGGCCGCGCGATGCGCTGCCCAGAACACTGCAATCGGCTGAACGATTAGCATGCTGGATAAGCGTCGGCTGCCCTTTACCTCTCTTGTCGAATTGCTTGCCCGCCGTGCAGCCGAGCAGGGCGACGAACGCACCTGCGTGTTCCTGTCGGACAAGGGGGATGAAGAGGCGAGCTTGACCTTCCGCGAGCTGCAACGGCGCGCCGCCGCGGTGGCCACGCGCCTGCGTCGGAGCAGCAATCCCGGTGATCGGGCGCTGCTGCTGTTCGGGCCAGGACTGGACTTTATCATCGGGTATTTCGGGTGTGTCCTCGCAGGCGTGATCCCGGTCCCGATGATGCTGCCTCGGCGCAACAGCTCGCTCGATTCGAGCGCGAGCATTGTTGCCAACTGCACTCCTCGCTTTGTCATTACAAATGCGAGGGTGCGCACCGCCAGGCCAGATCTGGGAGATCGCTTCAGTCAACCACAGATGCAATGGTTCACCGTGGACGAGGCGGCAGAACCATCGGGCGAAGCGGAGCAGGAGATGCCGGTGCCCCGCCCCGATGATATTGCTTTCCTGCAATACACGTCAGGTTCGACCTCGGATCCCAAGGGTGTCATGGTCACCCACGGCAATCTGATTGAGAATCTGGAAATGCTTCGGCTGGGGCTGCGCAACACTCGGCAGTCGACCTATGCGAGCTGGGTTCCGCTGTATCACGACATGGGCCTCATCGCGAACGTTCTGCAGTCCATGTACCTCGGTTCGCTCTGTGTTTTGCTGGCGCCGCTGACATTCATGCAGCGGCCTCTCAGCTGGCTGCACGCCATTCATCGGTATCGGGCCGAGGTGGCAGGCGCACCGAATTTTGCTTTCGATCTGTGCGTCCAGCGATTTCGCGCCGATCAAATGCGGGATGTCGATCTGTCATGCTGGAAGGTGGCTTTCAACGGCGCTGAACCGGTACGGGCTGAGACCCTCGATCGCTTTAGCGCGACGTTCCGCCCCTATGGATTCGATCCCCGTGCGATGCATCCGCAGTACGGAATGGCCGAAGCGACCGTCTGTGTCTCGTCAGGGCACAGAGGCGCCGGCCCCGTGATCCGCGCTATTAGCGTCGAAGCGTTCAGACGCAATCAGATTGCCGCCCCTGCCGGCAGGGACGACACGCTTCGGGTGGTCGGCTGCGGAAAAAACGTTCCGGGGCAGCGGATGGC
>DATBYX010000206.1:0-4996 GCA_036513475.1 Xanthobacteraceae bacterium
AGCCGAGGTGACAACGATTGCGCCGCCCCCATCGGTGACGAGGCAGCAGTCACGCACCGTGAAGGGATAGCTCACCATGCGCGAGGAGAGAACGCCCTCGATGGTTAGCGGCTTCTTCTCCCACGCCGCCGGGTTAAGCAGGGCCCATTCGCGCGCCGCCACCGCGACGGCGGCCAGCTGCTCGCGCGTCGTGCCGAACTCATGCATATGCCGCGAGGCGGCAAGCGCGTACGCGCTTGATGGCAGGAACGGTCTGAATGGAGTTTCGTATGGATTGACCTCGCGCACGGAGGCCTGTTTGCGGCCGACGCTACGCTGCGTGCTGCCATAGGCAATGACCGCGACGTTGCAGAGGCCGAGAGCGATCGCACCCATGGCATGTGCCACGTGGTATTCGAAGGACGAACCGCCGACGATGGTCGACCCCAGGAACGATGGATTGATTCCGAGGTATTCAGCGAGCGCCAGGACTGACAAGCGAACCTGGGTGGTTGCCGAGAACAAGCCGTCGACGTCCTTCAGGCTTAAGCCGCAATCGTCGAGCGCGCGCCCGGTACCCTGCGCCATCAAATCGATGACAGAGAGTCCGTCCGCCACCTGGCCAAGGTCGGATTCCGCGACACCGACGATGGCTGCGCCGCCCCGCTTGAGCCCCTCCATCACGCGCTCCGCACCGGCGTGAAGACGGGATAGGGTGGCTCCTCGCCATCGGGCTGATGCACTCGGAAGCGCACGCGCTGCCCAATGCGCACCTGTTCCGGAGGGATGTCTTCTACCCGGCTCATCAAGCGAAAGCCCTCGTCGCAGTCGACCAGGGCGACATTGAAGGGTTTGCCTTCCGTGGGATGCACGACGGTCGTAGCGTGGACGGTGCCGAGCCCCTTGCTGATGCGCCATTCCAGCCGATCGCTGCCGGTGAAGGGACAAAGCACCCGCGGATAAAACACTGCGCGTCCCGCCGCGGGGCTGAACTGATATGCCAGTTCGCCACGCGCGAGATGATCAAGGTAGGTCTTAAGGGGAGTGTCCCTATTGCTGGGCATGATTGTTCCGTAATGGCAGCCAAATATGTTTGTAGCTCTGTAGCATTGAGGCGATCAACTGTGGTTTGTTCTTGCTGCGCTCAGGCAACCACAGTCGTCAGATCGGGATCAAGCTAAAGAGTCTTATGAGTGTGGGATTACCGACCGCTCCAGTTCGAGAGAAAGAATCCATGATCAATGCTCCGCAGCAACAGATTCCAGGCGTCTATCATCGCCGCGTCGGCGATATCCTTGTCACTGCCATCAGCGACGGATTCCTCGACGGAACGGTCGAGTCGATGTGCAACATCAACCCGGACGAAGCGCGCCAGATTTTGACCGCATCATTCCGCCCGGCGCGCCGGACGTCCGTCAATGCGTTTCTGATTTACTCGGCAGGACGCCTCGCGCTGATGGATACCGGATCGGGCAACTACCTCCAGCCGACAGCCGGCAAGGTCATGACTAACCTCAAGGCAGCCGGAGTCGGCCCTGCGGAGATCGAGACCGTGATCCTGACGCACATGCATCCCGATCACTCGGCGGGGTTGACCGACATGGCCACGGGCAAAAGCAACTATCCGAACGCGGAGCTCGTTATTCATGAGAAGGAGCCCGAGCATTGGTTCGACGACACAAAAATGGCGAAAGGCACGGATCGGGAGCGGAAATTATTCTTCCAGGCCGGGCGCGATCAGGTCGCGCCCTACAAGGATCGCTGGCGCCTCTTCAAGCAGGGCGAAGTCTTCCCGGGTGTCACCGCCATCCCACGCCCCGGCCACACGCCTGGTCACACCACCTTCATGATCAGTTCGGGAAAGGAGCAGCTTTTGATCTGGGGCGACACCGTGCACGTGCCCGAGGTGCAGACTGCTCGGCCTGAGGTTTGTATGGAGGTGGACACCGACCAGGATGCGGCAGCTGTCTCGCGCCGCAAGGTGTTCGACATGGTTGCCACGGACCGGCTGCCGGTCACGGGCATGCACCTGCACTACCCGGGCTTCGCCCATCTGGTGCGTGAGGGCACCGGCTATCGCCTGATCCCGGAGGAGTGGGGGCATGCGCTGTGAACTGGAACGGCCTCACTTGATCTTGATGCCCGTCGCAGCGATGACCTTGCCCCAGCGCTCGATCTCGCTTCTCACGTAGGTTGCAAAATCCGCAGAAGAATTGCCGACAGCAATTGCCCCTTGTGAGGCGAGCTTGTCCTTGACCTCGGGGGAGTGCAGTGCTTCGGCCGCGGCCGAGTGAAGCTTGGCGACGATCGGCGCCGGCGTATCAATCGGCGCCACCAGACCATACCAGTTGTCGGCTTCGACCTGTGGCATGCCAAGCTCCCCCGTCGTCGCCAGCGAAGGCAAACTGGGGACGCGTGTGCGGCTGCCGATCGCGAGCGCACGCAGCTTGCCCGCCTTAATGTTGCCGAGCAGCACCGGCACGTCCGCAAACATTGTCTGAACATGGCTGCCCAGCAGGTCGTTCACGGCAGGCGCCGCACCGCTGTAGGGCACGTGCACAAGCTGGATTCCGGCGGTAAGCTCGAGCAGCTCCATGGCCATATGCGGCATTCCGCCGATACCTGTCGACGCGAAGACCAGCTTGCCGGGCTGCGCTTTGGCAAGCGCGATGAATTCCGCCAGCGTCATCGCCGGTACATTCTCGTTGACCACCATGATTTCCGGCACCGAAACGATTTGAGTGATGAGCGCAAGGTCCTTGAGCGGCTGGAACGGCATGCTTTCGCGCAGGTTCACCATCATCGCGAGATTGCTCGATGGCGCGATTGCAATGGTGTAGCCATCGGGACTTGACTTCGCCACCGAGGCGATGCCGTTGAGTCCGCCGGCGCCGGCGTGGTTCTCAATCACAATGGACTGCCCGAGCAATGATGCCATCTTCTCTGTCAGGACGCGGCTGATGAAGTCGGACGGGCCGCCGGCAGGGAAAGGCACGACGAATTTGATGGAACGGTTCGGAAATTCCTCCGCGGCCAGCGCGTGGACCACGCAAGGACACCGACGAAGCACAAGACGCGCATAAGTATGGACATGCAATCACGCTTCCTTAGGGCGGTACCAGATCGAGAATATTGCCTGGCACTAAAGTGCGCTACGGGATGCGGTGAGATGCCAACGCAATGAACGCAGCCGGCAGAGTGCGCGGACGCGATAACATGGACCCGCGTATAGGAAATCGGTGGCTGACGCACAATCGGCCGGCTTGAGTGTCGCCCTAGTCCCGTTGCGACTTTCTCGGTACACGAATGAGGATGACGCCGGATTTGTATGATCGGACGGGTTGTGGTTGATCGATTGTTCGCTGCCGTGCTGCTTGTCTTATCTGCGGCGATGACTACGGCAGCAAGGGCGGAGACATCGATATGCGGTGGCACCCGCATCCCCATAGACACCTCTGTCTTCGGCAAGCCGTTTGTCCAACTGACGTTGGGCGGCAACAACGGCAATTTCCTGCTCGACACGGGCACGACCCACAGCCGGGTCGACATGCGGCGATATGGTGTATCGGAAGGATCGAAGATTTTCCTATCCGGGTTCTCTCTACCGTTGGTGCAAGGCGGTCTATTCACTGCGGCTGATCTACGCTCGTTTTCATCCCCTGTTGGTGGATCGCTGGGAACTGTCGGAACCGATTTCTTGAGCCTACTGTCAATCGAATTCCACTACGAGCACCCGCAGCCATTCGCCACGTTGGGGAAGGCATGTGACCAGGCTGTGCTGCGACACGCTGGTTTTGTCGCAGTAGGTCTACCAGGCTATTACGAAGCGGATCTGAGCCGATTGAAGAGCGGCATGCCCAATGTTCCAGTCATTGCCCTGCGCATCGGTCAGATCACATTCCGGGCCCAAGTAGACACGGGCTACGGCGATCTCCCCGAAGGCGTCGCCCAAGTCAACGTCGCTCTAATGAGAATTCTCAGGGATACAGGAATGCCGGTGCACTCGCTGCCGTCCGACGTTGCTACCGTCGGCTGTTCCGGAACTTACACCTATGAGCGCTGGCAAATTGAGCACGACGAACTTTCCATCGTGACCCTGGGTGGACATACCATTGCGAGATACCCTCCGCCATTGCTTGAGGTAAAGACTGATACGCGCTGTAGTGGTATTTCCACATTCGCTGAACCGTTTGCCCAGATTGGTGCTTCCTGGCTATCGCGGTGGGGGAAGAGCGTGTTCGACGGTTTGAGTTCCGCTGTCTGGATTCGCACGGGCCGCTAGAAACTCAAACGCCCACCTCATTGGGCAAAGGAATAGAACCCGCACCCGGCTTGAAGTGCTATACTTGATGGCCCGGGGCCATGCATCGGCCGCGCGTTCGGGAGGAAATGGCATGGATCTGGCCGGCAAGCGGGGCGAGATCATCAGGCACCTTGAGGACGCCCTCGCCATTGCCGATGAGATTGAAGATGGAGAAGCCGGGTATCTGATCGAGCGGGCGCTGGATGCAGCCCGCTCTCGTTTGTTTCGGCTCTTGGCAAACAAAGATTAGCTTGGTCCCCATTTCGAGAAGCGTCCGCCACAAAGCGGTACAGCCGCCATTTTGCGCGCGTAATGTCTGCTCACTGGGGTGAAGCGGATGCCAATGTTGCGGTGCGGTAATCTCAGGTTTTGACCCCAAGCGGTCATTAGCCGGGCGGATTTGCTGTGCTGCACAACGCAGCTTTCCTTCAACGATCAAGTAGTGTGGGGCCGCGGAACAGAAGCGTAGGCATGCGCTGACGATAAGCAGCGATGGGAATTGATCACCAGTTCGGACGATAGTGGCGTTCTAGGAACTAGTAGAGTAGCGTTCGTTCTTGTTCATGAAGTCGCAAATTTCCTGGACGACATTTCTTATTTTTTCTTCTCTCTTAGACCCGTCCGCCTGAATAAAGCGGTCGGCGAGCTCTTGCTCAACAGCGCGATACGGCGGTTCGAGTCTGCGCAGTCGCAGCTCGGACGCCAGATCATCCA
>DATBYX010000207.1:0-5549 GCA_036513475.1 Xanthobacteraceae bacterium
GCAGGCAGGGTGACGAGCGTGATGCGGTTGCTTGGCCGTACCGTTGCCACGCGCACGTTCGGTATGAAGTTGCGACGCTGCTCGGCGGTCGCCATCACCTCCCGGTGCTGCGTATAGTAGCGCGTGGCGCCAAAGGCGAGCCCTCCGCCGAGCAAGAGGAACGCGCCGAGCGCGAGCAGCCGCCCTCCCCATCGGCGCCGTCCATTGGGACGATTCTCCGGCGGCTTTCCAGCCGCGGTATCGCCGACCGGTTCGCCCTGGCTATATGAGGTTTTAACGTCACGCATGGATTTCTTCCTGGAATACACCGTGCGCCGTCTTGCCGTCGTTGCCCTTCCGCAGCATTGCGAACAGGTATGGAACGACCAACAGGGTCGTCGGAGTAGCGAACAGCAGCCCGCCGATGACGGCGCGCGCCAGCGCGGCGTTCTGCTCCTCGCCGGCGCCGCCGATCGCCATCGGGATCATGCCCACGATCATCGCGGCCGCCGTCATCAGCACGGGGCGAATTCGGGTGTGCCCCGCTTCGATCGCAGCCTCGAAGGCCGTCCTGCCGGCGAGCTGCTGCTCGCGCGCGAATGTGACCAGTAGAATGGAATTGGCCGAGGCGACGCCGACGGCCATGATCGCGCCCATCAGGGAGGGCACACTGAGAGTCGTGCCCGTGATGAACAGCATCGTGAGAATGCCGCAGAGGGTCGCCGGCAGCGCCAGGATCACAACGAATGGATCACCGAAATTCTGGTAGTTCACGACCATGAGCAGATAGACGAATACGGCGGCGAACAACAATCCAATGGCAAGGTCCCGGAAGGCATCGTTCATGCTCTGGATCTGGCCGACGACCTGGATCGAGTTGCCGGGCGAAAGCTGCTTTTGCAGGTCGGCGACGATCTTGCCGATGTCGTCGGACACGCTGCCGAGATCGCGGCCTTGCACGCTGGCATAGACCTCGTACACGGGCTGAATGTTCGTCTGATTGGAATTGGTTGGGACGCTGTCGCGGGTAAACGTCGCCACATTGCTGAGCAGACCCGGTATCGGTGGGCCTGCTGCGGAGAGCGCAGTCGAGACCGGCGTGTTGGCGAGCTCACCGAGCGAGCTCACCTGGTGCTCGGGCGTCTGGACCGCAATGTAATAGGGAATTCCCGATGCCGGATCGGTCCAGAAATTGGGCGTGACCTGCTCGGACGAGCTCAGGCTGATATTCATATTATTGGCGATGCTTTGCGCGTTAAGGCCGAGCTGGGTCGCGCGTGCCCGATCGATCTCGGCCATGAACGCCGGGGCATCAACCTCCTGCTGGAGATGCGCATCGGCGATGCCGGGGATTGCAGCCATGCGCCGCCGAAGCTCCTTGGCCACGCGCAGGTTCGTCGTCCGGTCGTAGCCGACGGTCCGAACGTCGATCTGTGACGGCAGGCCGAAATTGAGAATTTGGGTGACCATGTCGGCCGCCTGAAAATAGAAGGTCACCTCGGGGAATGCGGCCCGCAGCGCCTCGCGCAGTTTGCGCACGTAGCCGGCGGTCGGCGCATGTCCCTCCTTGAGGGCCACCAGGATCACGCCGTCATTGGAGTTGATGGTCGATCCGTCGGTGAATGCGAGGTTATATGCACGCGCTGGTATCCCGATATCGTCGACGATGAGATCGCGGTCGTGCTCGGGAATGATCTCCCGGATCTTGTTCTCGACCGCTTGGAAGATCTTCTCGGTCGCCTCGATACGGGTTGCAGCGGGCGCGCGGACGTGCAGCTTGATCTGCCCTCCGTCGATAACCGGAAAGAAGTCGCGCCCGACCAGCACCAGCATTGCAGCTCCGAGCGCGAATATCAGGAAGCCAGTGGCCGGGACAGCAAGTCGGTGATCGAGCAGTGCTCTAAGCAGTCGAGCATAGCCCTCGCGCATGTGCTCGAAGGCGCGCTCAAAGGCACGGTGGAAGCGGGCGAACCAGTTTGTCGAAGCGCCATCCGACGGACCATGATGCTCGCCCTTGAGCAGAAGACCAATGATGATCGGGGTCAACGTCCTCGATAGAGCATAGGACGCCAGCATAGCGAACACGACGGCAAGCCCGAGCGGCGTAAACAAAAACTTCGCAGGCCCCTCGAGGAAGACGACGGAAGTGAACACGCAACTGATGGCGAGCGTGGAGACCATGGTTGGCACGGCAATGCCGGCAGAGCCGTGCAGCGTCGCCTGCGACAGCGTCAATCGTTCTTCTGTGAGCAGCCGATGCGTATTTTCGATGGTCACCGTCGAATCGTCGACCAGGATGCCGACTGCCAGGGCGAGCCCGCCGAGCGTCATTGTATTGAGCGTATGGCCGAGGAAGTACAGCACGACGACCGATGTCAGGATCGACAGGGGAATCGAAATCATGACGATCAAGGTCGATCGCCACGACCCGAGAAACAGCAGGATCATCAGCCCGGTCAATCCGGCTGCGATCGTGCCCTCTCTGATCACGCTCGCAATCGATGACGTGACCAGCTTCGATTGATCGAACAGCTCATTGATGCTGAGCCCAGCCGGCGCCGCCGCGCGCGCGACGCCTAGCACCGCCCGGACCCCGTTCACGACCGCGAGGGTCGAAGCATTCCCATTCTTGATGACGCTCAGCAGGACGGAGCGCCGGCCGTCTTCTCGGACGATGTTCTGCTGCACTGCCGAGCCATCGTGCACCTGTCCGACGTCCTTCAGGAAGACCGTTGCACTATTCGCAAACTTGACCGGAATGTTGTTCAGGTCATCGATGGTCGTGGGCATCGCATTGGTGCGAATGGTGTATTGAGTGTCGCCGATCTTGGCGAGGCCTGAAGCGATCGTCAGATTCCCTGCATTGACTGCATTCACGATGTCCGTCGGCGTCAGGCCCTTGGCCTGCAGCTTGGTTGGATCGATATCGACCATGATCTGCCGGTATTTCCCGCCGTCGGGGGTCGGGAATGTGACGCCGGGGACCGGAGCGAGCTGTTGGCGCAATCGATAGATGCCGTAGTCGTAGAGCTGCTGCTCGTTGAGATTGTCGGATGTCAAGCTGAGTTGGAGGACCGGAACGCTCGAAGCATTGTATTGCACGACAATCGGCGGCTGGATTCCAGCCGGCATGAGCGCGCGAATGGCATTCGTCGCCGAGACGATCTGTGCGATCGCGAGGTCGAGATTGACGTCGGGCTGAAAGTAGACTTTCTGCACCGACAGGCCGTTGAGGGTCTGCGCCTCGATATTCTTGATGCCGGTGACGTTGGAGCTCATAGAGTATTGGCTGTACGTGGTGACGCGCTGCTCCATCTCCGGCGTGCTCAGGCCGCTGTACTGCCAGATCACGGTCACGACCGGAATGTCGATTTGCGGGAATATGTCCGTCGGCATGGTGCGAATCGCCGCGACGCCGAGAAACACGATCAAGGCGGCCAATACATAGAAGGTATGGGGAAATCTCAGCGCAAATCGAACGATGCCCATCAGACACCCCAGTTGTGCGCCACTGCCGGACTACCTACGGTTCCCCTCACTCAAAGTAATCTTTGGCACCGATCACGACTTTGCTGGTATTGCCACGATTTGCTCGTCCTTGCGACCGCCCGACAGGTGACTGAGGCAAACCTGAATTGTTCTGAATCGACGAGGGGCGGTGGACTCGAACGGGACAACCTGCTGATATCGCATCGGGATCACGATGGCTGAGCGCTGCGGTCCGTCCGACGACGGGTGCGATCTGCTGCGAGACCCGCGCCATTTATTGTCTGTTTCTTTCGCGGTCCGGTCCGTTGCGGTTCGTCGATGTACGGGAAAACAAGAATTGATGTCGATCCGCGCGACCCGAACTTCTGCTTGAACCGCCCGTCAAGACCTTTGATCAGCTCGCCGACGATTTTGAGCCCTCGTCCCGGCTGAACGTTGGCCGGAGCCGATCCGTTATCCAGGACGGTACATTGAACAGTTGCATCTGCGCGCAACAACTCGACTCGAATCTCTCCGTTCCTGCCGGCAAATGCGTGCCGTGCCGCATTTGTTACAAGCTCGTAGACAATCATCCCTAGTAACCAACATCGGTCCGATTGCAGCTGCAAAGGAGCGGCCGCGAGCACGAGCTCTATTTTCATGAGATCCAGCTTGGACCGGCCGATCGATCGGCAGAGCTTGCGAAGGTATGCGGACGCGTCGATTTGCATGTGATGTTCCGGAATCTCTAGAGCGTGATGCACATCTGCATAGTGGTGGAGGAGCTCTGTGATGCCGGTCAGAGCAATTTTGATCTCCTCGCTGCCGGAGCGTGCAGCGGCAAGAGACACGAGGCCGATCGCCGAGGTGTATTCGTTGTTAATTCTGTGATTGAGCTCGTGCAGCAGCACTCCTTCCTCTAAAGATGACAGCTGGGCGGTGAGCTTCGTCATATGTCCTCCATTTATCCCGGTCGGGGCGTAGCTCGACCTGCCGGAGGCTTGAGCAAATTGCGCCAGGATTCTTCATGTGCCCCGTTCTCAAGATCGGCAATCTGGGCCCATAGCGGTTTGGAACGCTTGTGCGGGATTGCCATCGCTGGCGGGTTCTTGCCTGAAATGAGCCTCGGCGACCCCGAGCTGGAGCATCAAACCGATGCTCCCGAACAAGCCGCGCGGTGCGGCTCGTGTGGATGACTGGCGGCCCTCGACGAATCGCCAGCACCACTCGAAAATCAAATAGCGCGAAAATATAACTTCCGCATCAAAATTAATTGCGCCTCGTGGCGGCCTTTTTACACGTCCGTTATTATGAAAAATATTTAAGCCGCTTTTAACTTGAAGAGCACGAATGCGCGTAGGAAGCTAAGCAGCAAGGGGGATGAGCTGCTCAATCCTCTATTGTCCCGTCTGACGAGTCGGTGTGTGCGCAGGCGGCCCATTTGGCGAGTCCCGTAGATGGCGTCGCCGGCGCTACCGTTTAGTAGGCCCGCTTCTGTCTCGTCGCGGTCGGTTAGACGACGACTGCGATCAGACGAATGTCGTTTTATGACCGGTTCGGGCGTGCGAAATTGTCAAATACCTTGAAGCGTGAATCGGGAGCATGGTCATGCCAAAGTTCGATCCCCAACTTGTCCAAGCCATGAGGACTGCGCTTGAAGAAGTCATGAAAGGAGTACCCTCAAAATATTCGACGGTGGCAACAAAGGCTTGTCTGGCTGAATGCATGTTGAAGGCTGCGGCTCAAGGGCGGACAAGCTATAGTGAATTCGTAGCTGCGGCTGATGGTCAGTTACAGGAAATGATCAAATTGCCGGTTTCCTAAATCTGCTCGTCACTACCGTGGGCGCTGGCTTTCTCTCCAGCACGCCTTCACGCACTTGCCCGCTGCCCGGCGATTTCGGCCACGCAGCCGGGGCCGGGCGGCTTGACGGTCGCGTTGACCAAGCTGAGCCCGAGGCCGAGCCCCGGGGCGCAACGGCTCTTGTCGCCACGATAAAACCGTCGACCCACAAGGTCGCGTTCGCCGGCGGCAATTCCCGGTCCGGTATCGCAGACACGAGCGACGACCTCGTCCTCCCTGCGATGCAAGCTGGCTTCGAC
>DATBYX010000208.1:0-2567 GCA_036513475.1 Xanthobacteraceae bacterium
CCGAACCTCCTTGCAGCGGCAGCTAGGATACCACGCTCTTCACTGGAACCGAATGCGCATCGGGGATGCTAATTTGCGGGCCAGATAGCCAGACTTCCGACTCTGCGCGAAACACATTGCTGTGCAAATTTGTGATCCACTGGCGGCCGCTTGGAGTAGCGTTGAGATAATCGATGGCAGTTTGGATGTGCGGGTAGACACTGTTCCAAAAGAACTGTGGATAAAAGCTCACGACATCCGCTGGCGAATTGTACCCGAATTCCCTATTCAGGCCCGCCTCCTCAAACTCGTAATAGAGCGCATTCGCTTTGGCGATATAGTTCGGATCTCCGAGTTGTCCAATGAAGTCGGCGGCGCGCACCAGCCTGCTTACCTCATCAACCTCTTCACCTTTTGGCGGAATCGTAATTGGAAACCGGGTGTATTCAACGGCACGAGCCACACGCTCTTCGTCGATTCCTCCTATCGGCTTGATATACTGCATAACGAAAAGCTTGGACCGATCTACATGATAGCAAAACAGCGCTGCATCCGATGCCCCCCTGGGCAAGGTGACTTTGCGACCAGTAGAGTCAATAACGTACCCGTCCTTGCCATCTCCTTGCACAATTCCGCGGACGAAGCCGATGTCATGCATGAGACACGCGATAATGAAATGTGCGTACTCCTCGGCGGGCACATGGGAGTGAAGGGCGCGCCCTTGTAGAATGTCGTGACCGGCGAGTGTGACCAGCATGGTGTGCTCGACATCGTGATAGAGTGCGTCGCTATTGCCAATGCAACCGAGCGCAAAGCGAGCGATTGAGGGAACAATTTCGGTCAGGTGCGCACTAGAGCGGCCAAACATGCATTGCATATGAGAGGCGAGGAACGAGCCAAGGGCATCCGACGCCAACTCCGGAATCGTTTTCATAGCAAACCCGTCACTTGCCACCAGGAAGAAATATCAAGGTATAGCGGATGGCCCCTTTTCAAAATGTGATGGCCATCACAAAAAAGTGCTTCGTAAAACCCTGGATATCGCTCCGTGATTTCCCCATGAGAGCGGTCACAGTCCGCGGAATACCGGCCTTTTCCCTTGTCCATCCCGAAAATCATATCGCGCGTAGCGGTGATGCAATCCAGACAGAACCGGCGTGGCGATAACGTCCCATGTTCTTGAACGGCCCGTCGTAGCGGTGAGTCCTTGCACAAACTCAAGTGCGTCCGGCTCTCGTTGTAATGGGCTGAATATAAAGACGGGCGACCGCGGCCGAGCGGCGAAGCCATCGAACAGGCCGCAATCGATTGGCTCGCCGGTCGTCGCTTCGCCCTGGGGGGATACCATCATTTTAACGGAGTCTGCGCATGTGCTGCACCAATGAGTGCAAGCATTGTCGCGCAGCGTGGACAGCAACCAATCTGCTCGTTGCTCTTGCCATGACGTTAGATTCCTCCCCATTGCTCACAGACCAGCAAGCCCTGCCCGAACTCGAAGGACCTGAGCCCGGCCCGCTCTTCGCCAGCAAAAAGCGCCTTTTTGTGATGGCCATCACATCTTGAGGCGCGATGCCGCGCTTAGCTCTCGCACCCAGAAAAATGCAGTCTGAACGGGGTGAGGGTCATCATGCGTACACAAGTTCGGCACTGGCTCGATTACGATTCCGTAGCGCTCGTGGTGTTGATGATCGGAATCGGCGCTGTTGCACTGCTCGTGTGGAGCATTTAAAGCCCGATTCTCCGGGTTGCCAGCCGTGGTGGCAACACCAGCGCCCCCAGGAGAAATTAGCTCCCGTTAAGGTCACATGCCCCCAAGCTGCAACGCGCATCGGACCTCGCATACCTCCATCGCTCAGTTGGACGGCGTGACCACAGCGGCTGCGCCATTTGGGGCATGTCGATATGCACGTGAGAGGACCGTCGCTATGATCGAAGACGCACAAGAGCGAGAATGGTGGAGGCATCGAGCTGTCACGTCGTGCCTTGTTTTATGTCTAGCCATTCTGCTGTACGGGTCCGGTGCACGTGCGCAGTCGGTCGCGTTCATCAATCCTGGAAAGTCCGACGAAATCTACTGGGTGACCGCCACGGAAGGCATGCAGGCCGCCGCCCACAGCCTCGGCATGACGTTCGAAGTGCAGTATGCCCAGCGCGAGCCTCTGAAGACGCTCGAGATCGCCCGCGAAATGGTTGCACGCCCTGCTGGCAAGCGGCCCGAATATATCGTGATCACGGACGATTATGCAGTGGCCGACCGGCTGATCATGATCATTGAAGCCGCTGGCTTGAAGACTTTTCTCGCCTATAGCTCGATTCCCGTCAACCAGCGTGTCGGCATCGGATCACCCCGCACCAAGTACAAGGGTTGGCTCGGCTCGCTGGAACCGCGGGCGGAGGATGCCGGCTATCTAACGGCGCACGCGCTGATCGAGCGAGGTAAAAAAGAGAAGGCATTCGGGCGCGATGGCAAGTTTCACATGCTCGCGATTGCCGGAGATAGCTCGACACCCTCGTCGATCAGTCGCAATCAGGGCATGCGCCGCGCGGTCGCCGAAGATCGGATGGTCGTTCTCGATCAGGAGGTTTAT
>DATBYX010000209.1:0-4231 GCA_036513475.1 Xanthobacteraceae bacterium
ACGTATGCTGCAGCTCACAGTCGAAGACCGCCACCGCACCAGCCTTTCCATCGCCTTCATCAACTGGGCGCATGCGCTGGACCATTACGTGATGCTGATCTTCCCAACGGTGGTGATCAGCCTCGAAGTCGTTTACGCGAAAACCTACGCCGAGTTGCTCGTGCTCGCGACCGCGTCCTACATTGCCTTTGGAATCTTTTCGCTGCCGGCGGGCTGGCTGGCCGACCGCTGGAGCCGGCGCGACATGATCGCGCTGTTCTATGCGGGCTGCGGGGTTTCGCTGCTGGCCGCAGGACTGGCTCCCAGTCTTATTGTGCTGGCGACCGCGCTGTTCGTGCTGGGCGCTTTTGCCGCCATCTACCATCCCGTCGGGACTTCAATCCTGGTCGCGCAGGCGAAAACGCGCGGGCGGTCGCTGGCATTCAACGGGGTGTGCGGCAACCTTGGCGCGGCGCTCGCGGCCGGGCTGACCGCCGCCCTGATTGCGCTCTGGGGATGGCGCGCGGCATTCCTCCTGCCCGGAATTGTCTGCCTCCTCACTGCTCCGGTGTATCTGTGGTTCGTACCTGACGAAGGAGGCCAAACTGCAAAGCGGGCCACGGTGGCGGAAGTGCCGCTCGGTACCTCCCTCGCCGCCATCATATTCGGCCTGTTCGTGGTCATCGCGCTCTGCGCTGGGCTGGTGTTCAACATCATTTCCATTGCGCTCCCGAAGATCGTGGATGAACGACTAGGCGCGGCTGTCTCGCTCACGTTGGTCGGAGGGATCGCGAGCGCAGTGTTCATGTGCGGTGCGATTGCCCAGATCACGGTCGGCCGCCTGGTGGAGCGATTTCAACCGCACGTTCTGTTCGCAATCATAGCGGTGCTGCAGTTTCTGGGGGTTCTGTGCGCGGCCTACACGTCGGGCAAGCTGCTGATTCTTGTTCTCGCCGTAGCGATGGCGGCCATCTATGCGCAGGTAACCGTGAACGACCTGGTGATCGCGCGCTACACGCCGGATGCCTGGCGCGGACGCGTCTACGCGGTGCGCTATTTTCTCACTTTCCTGGTGTCCGGAGCCGCGGTTTCGGCGATTGCCATCCTCTATGGTCGAGGCGGTTTCGATCTTGTGCTTGCGACGACCGCCGTGATTGCGCTGGGATTCGTGTTTGCCACGGCCTTGATCGCGTTTCTCGTCAACGGCGTCGAAAAAGAGCGGTTGGGCGCGGTAGTGCCGGCAGAGTAGATGCCCTTGCGACAGAGTGTCTGAGCCCCCATATTGC
The DNA here is from genome assembly GCA_036513475.1 of Xanthobacteraceae bacterium. GTDB lineage: Bacteria > Pseudomonadota > Alphaproteobacteria > Rhizobiales > Xanthobacteraceae > VAZQ01. Next base: position 1,266 of record DATBYX010000209.1, read on the forward strand.
TCTCCAAGCAATGTGACAGCCGCTAACGCTCCATTGCGGGGGACGGCCACGATCAAGCGGTGACGCCGGATGTACGCGCACCTCTGCTCGTGGTCGTAGGTGTTTTTGGGGCCCAACTCTCCCGTCATGGCTGTGCTTGTCACGGCAATCCACGTCTTGCCTCCAAAGCGTGTTCCCGTGAGAATGGTGGACAACGGCTCTCGATTGTCATCGTCCGCGTATGCGGAAGATCCAGTACCCAGCGAACGTCCGTTTGGAACGATTGCGCCTCAACCTGAGGTGCTGGGATTACCGGATGCGCCGCATGAAGCGGGGCATGACAACCGAGAGGTTGGGCATAAGACACGTCAGCCATTGCGCGGGAGTGGAATGATCGAGCCGCTGTTTTTCAAGCGCCGTCCCGGGATCACGGTGCAGGGCATCGCGCAGCTTACCGGGGCCAAGCCCGGCGCCGGGGTGCGCCTCGATCATGTCATCACCGACATTGCGCCGCTTGATCGAGCGGGCCCGCATGATCTCGCCTTTCTCGACAGCAACAAGCATGCCGATGCGCTCGCCTCCACGCGCGCCGGCGCGTGCTTGATGACCGAACGTTTTTCCACGCAGGCCCCGACTCATGTGAATGTGCTGTGCACTGGGCGGCCCTACGACGGCTTTGTTGCTGTCGCGCGCGAGCTCTACCCCGATGCGTTGCGTCCATCCTCGCTGTTCGACTCGGAAGGCGTAGCGCCAGGCGCGATCGTTCACCCCACGGCCCAGATCGAGGACGAGGTGACCATCGATCCCGGTGCAGTGATCGGGCCGCGCGCCGCGATCGGAGTGGGCAGCATCATCGGCGCCAATGCGGTGATCGGCGCTGCCGTGCAAATCGGGCGCAATTGCTCGGTCGGTGCCGGCGTCTCGCTCATGCATGCGCTCATTGGCGACAATGTCATCATCCATCCGGGGTGTCGCATCGGGCAGGACGGTTTCCGTTTCCAGCCCAGTGGCCGTACGCACGCAAAAGTGCCGCAGATCGGCCGGGTGATCATTCAGGACAACGTGGAGATCGGTGCGGGAACAACGGTAGATCGCGGCGCCACCGCCGATACAGTCATCGGGGAGGGCACCAAGATCGACAACCTGGTCCAGATCGGCCACAACGTGACGGTGGGCCGCAACTGCATCATCGTCGCGCAGTGCGGTTTATCGGGGAGCGTCGTTCTGGGCGATAACGTCGTTCTGGGCGGGCAAGTCGGCATCGCGGACCATGTGACAATCGGGGAAGGGGCGATGATCGGAGCAAAGAGCGGCGTCGCATCGCATGTGCCGCCCGGTGAAATCTGGCTGGGGTCTCCGGCATGGCCGCGCCACGAATTTGTCCGCGCCACCGCCACTCTGCGGCGGCAATTCGGCCAGAGAACAAAGGCGGGCACCGGCAATGGATGAGGTGGCAGCGGATACCATGGCGATCATCGCCAAACGGCTTCCCGCGGACAGGCACAACCTTAGCATGACCGATCGTCTGGAGGATCTTGGCATCGATTCGTTCAGCGCGGTCGAGATGATTTTCGATCTGGAAGAAAAATTCGACGTGCAGATTCCGTTCAATTCGAACGACAACAGGACCGACCTTCTGACCGTTGGCGATATCGTCGCGGCAATCAAAAAGCTCGTCGGAAGACCCTGAATGGCCGAGCGCGTCGTCGTGACCGGTTGCGGGGTCGTCTCCGCCATAGGGCATACCTTCCCATCGTTCTGGTCGAACCTGGTGCAGGGTGTCTGCGGAATTGCCGAGGCGACCGTTCTTTCGACTGACCAGCTGACCCAAAAAGTCGTTGCCGAGGTCAAGGATTTCAAGCCGCAGACGCACTTCGACGAACGCCAGCTCGCGTCACTCGATCGCGTTGCGCAGTTCGCGGTGCTGGCGGCGCGCGAAGCGCTGGAGCATTCCGGCCTCTCATTCGAGGGGGGCCTGTCCGAGAGAACCGCCACCATCATCGGCACCGGGGTGGGTGGACAGAACACCCAGGACGACAACTACAAGCGGCTCTATCGCGAGGGCGCAAAGCGGCTCCATCCGCTGACCATTCCCAAGCTGATGGTGAACGCGCCGGCGAGCCAGGTCAGCATGCATTGCGGCCTGCGTGGGCCGGCTTTCGCTGTGGCAAGCGCGTGCGCGTCGGCGACGCATGCCATCGGGCTTGCGTTCCAGCTGGTGCGCTCCGGCGCCGTGACGTGCGCCGTGACCGGAGGGGCGGATGCCTGCCTCACGTTCGGCACCATGAAGGGCTGGGAGGCGATGCGCGTGATGGCGCCCGACACCTGCCGGCCGTTCTCGCGCGAGCGCAAAGGTTTGGTGATCGGGGAAGGAGCGGCGGCGGTTGTGCTCGAAAGTCTCGAGCACGCGCGCAGGCGTTCCGCCGAAATTCTGGGCGAGATCGTCGGCTTCGGCATGAGCTCGGACGCACACGACCTGACCAGCCCGGATGTGGGCGGCATGGCACGCGCCATCGAGGGCGCGCTCGGCGACGCAGCGCTCTCGCCCGAGGACATTCAATATATCAACGCGCACGGGACCGGCACTGCGGCGAACGATGAGGTCGAGACGCATGCCATCAAGCGCACATTCGGGTCGCATGCTGCACGGCTCGCCATCTCCTCGAACAAATCCATGCTCGGCCATGCTCTGGGCGCGGCCGGCGCGCTGGAGCTGGTGGCGACCTTGATGTCGATCAGAAAGGCGGTCGCGCCGCCAACGATCAACTATCTCGGCCCGGATCCGACCTGCGATCTCGATTGCGTGCCGAACGAAGCCAGGCCTTTGGCTATCGATGCAGCGCTGTCCAACTCATTTGCCTTCGGCGGGCTGAACGCGGTGCTTGCGGTCAAGCGCGTTTAGAGAACTCGTCATTGCCGGGCTTGACCCGGCAATCCATCCGCTTCATCAAAACTCGCTTGCTAAGAAGATGGATGCGCGGGTCAAG
>DATBYX010000210.1:0-2500 GCA_036513475.1 Xanthobacteraceae bacterium
TCTGCTCAGCGCGCCGTCGATCGTCGTAGGCCTCTTCATCTACGAGGTCATGGTGGCCCCGATGGGGCATTTCTCCGGGCTCGCGGGCGCGGTTGCCCTTGCTGTGATCGTCATTCCGGTCGTGGTGCGCACGACCGAGGACATGCTGCTGCTGGTGCCGAACCCCTTGCGCGAGGCGGCCACCTCGCTCGGCACCCCGCGCGCCGTGGTCATCCGCCGGGTCTGCTATCGCGCCGCACGCGCCGGCATGCTCACCGGCGTGCTGCTGTCAGTGGCGCGCATCAGCGGCGAGACCGCTCCGCTTCTCTTCACGGCACTCAACAATCAGTTCTGGAGCCTCGACCTCAATGCGCCCATATCGAGCCTGCCCGTGGTCATCTTCCAGTTCGCGCTGTCGCCCTACAGCGACTGGCAGAAACTCGCCTGGACGGGTGCGCTGATCATCACCCTGGCGGTGCTCGCATTGAGCATCATTGCGCGCGCGCTTGCAGCGACGAGGACAGAAACATGAGTGTTGCTAACGTGACCACGCCTGTTGCTTCCCATGCCGCCTCCGATACCGCAGGCCTGGCGGAAAAGATTTCCATTCAATCGCTGGACTTCTTCTACGGGGAAGCCATAGCACTGAAGCAAATCTCGCTTCCGCTCTACCAGGGCAAGGTCACCGCGTTCATCGGGCCTTCGGGCTGCGGAAAATCGACTCTGCTGCGCGTCCTCAACCGCATGTACGATCTTTACCCCAACCAACGCGCTGCCGGCGAGGTGTTGTTCGATGGCGAGGACATCCTTTCACCGAAGCAGGATCTCAATCTGTTGCGTGCCCGGGTCGGAATGGTGTTTCAGAAACCCACCCCGTTCCCAATGTCGATCTACGAGAACATCGCCTTCGGCGTGCGGCTGTATGAGCGCACAGCCAAATCAGAGCTCGACAGACGGGTCGAGAGCTCGCTGCGGCGCGCGGCGCTGTGGGAGGAGGTCAAGGACAAGCTCAACGCCAATGGGCTGAGCCTGTCAGGCGGCCAGCAGCAGCGGCTATGCATCGCACGCACCGTCGCGGTCAAACCCGAGGTGATCCTGTTCGACGAGCCCTGCTCGGCGCTCGACCCGATCTCGACCGCCAAGATCGAGGAGCTGATCGACGAGCTCAAGGACGACTACACCATCGCAATTGTCACTCACAACATGCAGCAGGCCGCGCGCGTCTCGGATTTCACCGCGTTCATGTATCTGGGCGAGCTGGTCGAGTTTGATACCACCAGCAAAATCTTCACCGCGCCGCGCGACCGGCGAACGCAGGACTATATTACGGGAAGGTTCGGATGATGACAGACCTGGCCAGGGACCATCTTCCCATGACCGACCACACCACCAAGGCCTTCGATGTCGATCTGCGCGAGCTCACCCGGATGGTCGAGGAGATGGGCGCGCGCGTCCTCAAGCAGATTGCCGATTCACTCGATGCGCTCGCCAACCACGATTCGGATCTCGGGCAACGCGCTATTGCGGTCGATCCGGAAATCGACTCGCTGCAGCACGCGATCGAGGAAAAAGCCGTGCTCACCATCGCGCGCAGGCAGCCGATGGCGATCGATCTGCGGGAGATCATCGGTGCGGTGCGCATCTCCAACGACCTGGAAAGGGTGGGCGATCTCGCCAAGAACATCGGTAAACGGATATTGCCGCTAGCGGCCGACGTGCATCCCGAAAACCTGATGCTTGGCGTCGAGCGCATGGGCGAGCTTGTGCTGGGGCGGATGCGGGAGGTGCTGGACAGCTATAGCCGGCGCGACCTCGACCTGGCGCTTACGGTGTGGAACGGCGACGAGGAAGTCGATGCCCTGTGCACGTCGCTGTTCCGCGAGCTCCTCACCTATATGATGGAGGATGCCCGCAACATCACCTACTGCATTCACCTGATGTTTTGCGCCAAGAACATCGAGCGAATGGGGGATCACGCGACCAACATCGCCGAGACCGTGTACTACATCATCGAGGGTCGCGCGCTCGCCGAGCAGCGGCCCAAAGGCGATACGACCAGCTTCGCATCCATGCTCGCGGAGAAGCAATAAGAGGAGCGGTGAGATGATGCCGCGCATCCTGATCGTCGAGGACGAGGCGGCGTTGACGCTGATGTTGCGTTATAATCTCGAGGCGGCGCGCTACGCGGTTGACACCGCGACCCGCGGGGACGAGGCCGAGGTCAAGCTGCGGGAGAGTCCGCCCGATCTGCTCATCCTGGACTGGATGCTTCCCGGCGTATCCGGCATCGAGATCTGCCGCCGCCTGCGCGCACGGGCGCAGACGCGTCACATGCCCATCATCATGCTCACCGCGCGCGGCGAGGAGAGCGAGCGCATCCGCGGGCTTGCGACCGGGGCGGACGACTACATCGTAAAACCGTTCTCGGTGCCGGAGCTGATCGCGCGGGTCAATGCGCTTCTGCGGCGCGCGGCGCCGGAGAAGGTCACGGAGGTGCTTTCCTTCGGCGACATCGAAATGG
>DATBYX010000211.1:0-2762 GCA_036513475.1 Xanthobacteraceae bacterium
ATTCCGGCAGCGGTTGTTCTGCGCAGATCATGCAAACGCCAGCTGGCCTCGTCGATCTCAGCCTTCTGTGAAATCCGCTTTTTCGCGCTGTCCCAACCACTGATCGGTCGTTGCCCGTCAACGGTGAAGACGTAGTCACAACCTGCGAACCGCGGTTGCGCTTGCACGATGGCCCAGGCTTGCTCGCTCAATGCGACCGCATGCCCGGTTCGGTTCTTCACCCGCTCCGGCGGTAGAACCCATGTCCGGCCATCGAGCTCGCTCCAACGCATGCGGGATACCTCGTTGCGCCTTCCACCCACCAAAATCAGGAGCCGCAGCGCCTGACCGAATGTGCCGAAGTCCTCGCAGGCAATCCAAAGGCGGCGGAGCTCGTCATCGGTCAACGCACGAGTCCGCCGCACTTCGGGGTGGGGTCTTCCGACCCCAACAACCGGCGAGACGTCAAGAACGTCCCGGCTCACCAGCCAATTGAACAGTTTGGAAAGCACGTCCCTGGTGCGGTTGGCGAGATATGGGCGGTCGATGGCGATCTGCTCCACCAGCCCGATCACATCCCGGCGACGGATGCTCTCTACCGATCGCCCACGCCATGCCGGGATCACAGCGCTGTTCAGGAGGCGCTCGTAATTGAGGGCGGTGTTGAAACGGGTCTTGCGGTAGGCATGGAGCTCCAGGAAGGACGCGACCACTGTCTCGATCGCATCGCCACCGGCTTGAACCTCCTGGATCGGCAGGCGAGGAGCCCGGTCCTCCCCGGCTTCGAGTCGCTGCTTCTCGGCAGCAGCCTCATGGCGCGCCGCGGCGGGGGACAACCCGCCGGCCCCGGCTGCACCCAACCGCTTCCTCGCAGGCTTCCCGTTGTGACGATGGCGCAGGTACCACGATTTGGTACCGGTTACCTCGACTGTCAGGTACAGACCACAGAATCCCCCGTCGGGGGTCTCGTTGCGTTCGAGCTTGCCAGCGCTATTGCGCTTGGGTTTTGCGATCTCGACACCGCGAGCGATGAGTACCTTGGCCATGACATCCATCAGGTAACGAGGTAACGGAACGACCCAAATTGCCTTGGCTGGGTTTGTCGTCCCTTGTCACCCCCAAGTGAGGACAAACCCTGACATAGTCAATGGTTGCGGGGCTTTCCGAGGGCTTTGGAGGTAAGGGAATGTCGGGGGGTGTCCAGGGCTGTCCCCGGTATCGACGTGTTTACGATTCATTGCCGGCGGGCTTGCGGCCGCGACCTGCGCAATGGTGAACGGTGGCTTACGCGCCTTTTGCGGGGCGATGAACGTTAGAATTGTCATAAAACTTGCCGCGCATTCGCGTTCAATCCGCTTAAAAACTGGGAGTAGGTTCGAACCGACATTTCAAGCGTCCCTGCTACGCTCCCGATCCAGGCGATGGATGCCTTCAGTAGGTGCGAGCAAGCTGATGCGCTTATTGTTCCGGATGATCTTTTGGCTCACCCTTGTTCTGGTGTTGCTCCCCAGCGTTGGATCGCAGACGACTTCGAGCGGACTCGTCAGTGCGGGCGACGCGGCGTCGGCTGCCAAGGCAACGGTCACAGACCTGCGATCGTTCTGCCAGCGTCAGCCCGAAGCCTGCACAGTGGGATCACAGGCCGCCGCACTCATCGGACATCGTGCCCAGGCAGGGGCAAAGATGCTGTATGAGTACCTCACCGAGCACTTTGGCGAGGGCGAGAGCGGGACCCCGGCAACTGCAGGAAATGGCAACTCCCTGGCGCAAACCGCCGGCCGCCCTGGGCGGGATACCCTCCTCCCCGCGGACCTCGCACCGGCTTGGCGCGAACCGCGTCCGCGCAAGGAAGCTCGTCTCGATCGGTCATAGGCTCTCCGTTAGCGCTCGACCTGCGCGGAAGCGATCACGCCGCAATCGGCAACCGATACGAACACGCGCAAGTCTAAGGCCCTACGAACTGTTCCTTTCGGACACCGCCGTTTCACCCTATATCTAGGTCTGGGTCCAGAAGCTGCCATTGCAGGCCCGTGGGCGGCGAGGCCCACAGAGCTGCATGATGATTGATGAGATCATAGACAATTTTTCCCTGCTCGATGAGTGGGACGACCGCTATCGCTATCTTATCGAGCTCGGGAAGACGCTCGCGCCGCTTTCCGAACGTGACCGCACGGGTATCAACAAGGTTCAGGGTTGCGCAAGCCAAGTTTGGCTTTCCACAAAAGTGCGACCCAATGGCTCCGGGGGACCGGTGCTGGAGTTTGTAGGCGACAGCGATGCGCACATTGTGCGCGGGCTCATCGCAGTTCTGCTGGCGCTGTTTTCCGGACGGCATGCGCGTGACGTCCTTGCCACCGATGCGATTGCCACGTTCGAGCGCTTGGGCTTGCGCGAGCACCTCACGCCGCAGCGTTCCAATGGGTTCCGCTCCATGGTCGAGCGCATCCGTTCCGATGCGCGTGCCGCCCTTTCAGCTGCGGAAGAACTGACGGAGCCTCAGTAGAGTATCCTTTCGCTGGGCTGCTTTCACGCCTGATTCAGGGGCGGGACCGGTTTGCGAACGCACCTGCCCGAAAGCGAAATGCTCGATCCGGCGGGCCGCTACCTGTGGCGCGGCCGTTGTTGCCCCAGACCCATTTGTTTGGCGAGGCGTGAGCGGGCAGCGGCATAGTTCGGGGCCACCATGGGGTAATCGCTGCTGAGGCCCCATTTCTCCCGGTATTGCTGCGGGGTGAGATTGTAATGTGTGCGCAGGTGTCGCCTGAGAGATTTGAATTTTTTGC
>DATBYX010000212.1:0-2278 GCA_036513475.1 Xanthobacteraceae bacterium
TTCGGCGTGCCCGGCAGCGCCACCATGGCCATTCTGCTCGGCGCCTTCCTGATCCATGGACTCGTGCCCGGACCGGACATGCTGACCAAAAATCTCAGCATCACCTACGCCATGGTCTGGTCGGTGGCGCTCGCCAATATCCTGGGCGCGGGGCTGTGCTACGCGTTCAGCCCGCAATTCGCCAAGCTCGCCACCCTGCGCTACAGCCTGATTCTGCCGGCGGTGTTGGGCATCATCTATATCGGCGCGTTCGAGGCGACGCGTCAGTGGGGCGATCTCTTCACCTTGCTGTTTTTTGGTCTGGTCGGCTGGATCATGAAGCAGTTCAAGTGGCCTCGGCCTCCGCTCATCCTCGGAGTAGTGCTGGGGGACACGATCGAGCGTTATCTGTTCATATCGATCGAACGCTACGGGCTTTCCTGGATGCTGCGCCCGATCGTCATGCTGCTGTTCGCGATGGCGCTTCTCGGTCTGGTGCGGCCGTTCTTTCAGGACATTCGCAGCCAGGGCGGCCTCGCGCGAATGCTGACGAGCTTTCAGCAACCGAAATTCCATCCCTCGCAGCTCTTCACGATGTTCATGATCGCACTCATCGGGGCTGCGGTCCTCATGTCCTTGCAGTGGGATTTCAGCGCCAAGATCGTGCCTCTGGTGGTCGGCACCGTCGGCCTCACGGCCGCAGGCCTGAGCCTGTTCAACGAAATGTGCCGCAAGCCGGCTGCCGCAATGACGGAGGGGCTCGCCGAGCATGCCCAGCACGAGGTCCAGGAAAAGATCCACATGGATCTGACCTCCGACACCGGGCATCTCCCCATACGCGAGATCATCGTACGCGCCATCTGGTTCTTCGGCTATCTGATCGGCTTCATGGCCGTCATGGCGGTGATCGGGCTCATTCCCACGGTCGGGGTCTTCGTCGTCTTCTTCATGCGCTACGAGGCGCGGGAGCGCTGGTCGCTAGTCATTCCCTATGCCGCAGTGCTTGTCGTTTTCATCTGGTTCGCGTTCGATTATTTCATGGCGGTGCCCTGGCCGCCCGCGCTTCTCGGCCAGTTGTTTCCGTTGCTCAAGGCGATTCCTTCGGTATAGCAGGCTCGCATGCGTGCATTCGGGCAAGACGAGTCAGCAAACGACGCTCTGACATCATCGGACGGGCTGTTTCGCTCGGCCGCGAGCACGCTGCAGGCAAAATCCCTCGCCATTGTGGGCGCGTCCGAACGCGCGCGCTGGCCGAGCGAGATCTTCAAGAACCTGCGCGAGTTCGGTTATCCCGGCCGGATCGTCCTGATCAATCCGCGTCAATCCCAGGTCTTCGGCCAGCCCTGTTTTCCGTCGCTGCGCGATGTCGGAGCGCCGATAGAGCATGCCCTGGTCATCGTCCCGGCGCTTGCTGTGCCTGATGTCCTGCTCGATGCAGAGGCGGCGGGGCTCAAGTCAGCAACCGTGTATGCCTCCATGATCGGCGACGGCGAGGATCCGGAGTCGCTCAAGCGCGGCGCGTGGCTCAAGGAATTCACGGCGGGGAGCCGGTTGCGGGTCGCAGGGCCGAACTGCATGGGCGCCTATTCCTATCGCGAGCGGCTCTTGGGGTATCCCAATGCCGAGCTCTGCCGGCTTGCGCCGGGATCGGTTGCCTGCATCTTCCAATCCGGAGGACTGATCCAATTCTGGATGAAAGCCGCAGCCGAGCGCGGCTTGCGTTTCTCCTATGGCATCACATCGGGAAACGAACCGGATCTTGGGCTGGCCGACTATCTCAATTTCGTGATCGATGATCCCGAGACGCGCCAAGTCGTGCTGTTCATCGAGGGCATTCGCAAACCGGCCGCTTTCATGCACGCTGCAGGCCGGGCGCTCGTCATGGGCAAGCCCATCCTCGCCATCAAGAGCGGCGCGACGGCGCAGTCGCAGGCTGCCTCGCAATCCCACACCGGGGCGATCGCCGGCGACTATGCCGCATATCTCGCCATGTGCGAGCGCTACGGCATCGTCAACTGCCGCTCGCTCGATGATCTGGTCGAGACCGCGCTCGCCTTCGACGGCGGACGCCTGCCCAGGGGGCCGCGCATCGGTTTTGTCACGACCTCAGGAGCAACAGTCGATCTGCTCTATGACTATGCCGAGGCCGAGGGCGCGGCCATGCCGGATTTCAACAACACGACGAAGGCCGCGCTGCTTCCGCTGATGCAAGCCGGAATCACCCCGCGAAATCCGCTCGACGTGGGAATTCCTTCAACCCTGGAAATTGCGGCTGATACCTGTGCAGCCGCGGCCGCCG
>DATBYX010000213.1:0-2063 GCA_036513475.1 Xanthobacteraceae bacterium
GAGCAGCGGCTCCATGGTCATCCCGTGCGGGATCGCCCACCAATTGTTTTCGCCGAGATCGCCGCGATAGCTCATGATCATCACGACCGGGATTCCCGCGCCCATCCCCATGCGCGCCAACGGCTCGGTCGCCGCGCGCAAACCCGAATTCTCCATGATCAGCGCCGATTTTTTTCCCGACAGCCAGATCCCGCCGCAGATCGCGGCGCCTTCGCCTTCGTTGGTCACGCGGATGGTGCGGATGTCCGGGTCGCGATCGAGCGCCGGATAGAGCTCCTTCAACAACGAATCCGGCAAATAGCACACCACGGTGACACCCGCGGCCTTGAGCCCGGCAATAACCTGCTCAACCGCGCTGGCTTGCATAGCGGCTCCATCTCATCGCGTCAGCTCGACGATTGCCTTGCGATAGAGCGCCACGCATTCGTCCTCAAGCACGCCTTCCACCACGGTAAGATCCCAGCCGACCATCTCCGCAAAACGCTCCACCGTATAGTCTTTGAAGTTGAACGCGAGCGTGGCGAGATTCCTGATGTGACGGTTGCGGGCGCCCATGACCAGCGTCCTGATGCCTGCATTGAGGATCGCGCCGCAGCACATCGGACAGGGCTCGCAGGTACAGTAGAACACGCAATCCGGCAGTGTGCGCTGCCTGAGCTTTTGCGTGGCGTGCTTGATCGCGAGCGTTTCGGAATGCGCGGTCGTGTCGAAGGTCGAGACTTTCAGGCTGCGCGTCTTGACAATGACTTCACCATTGCGCGCGACCACAGCGCCAAAGGGTTGCTCGCCAATTGCAGCGCCGAGCCTCGCCTCCTCGATGGCAATCGTCATGAACCGCTCGTGCTCAGGGCTGATGCGCATGATCAGCTCTGTGTGCACGTGTGTGGGGCAGGCATCGCGCGCGTTCCGATACGGATGCCGCATCGCCGCGGGGACGCGCGATGCCCCCGCGTTCGGATATCAGTCTCACTTCGCCGGCATCTTGAGCTCGCGCTCGGCCCGCGGCGGCAGGAACGAGCGGTCAAATACCTCACTGATCTCCGGCTTGCGCGTGAGCCCATAGGCATCGGCCACCGTGGCGATGGCGTTCGTCATGCGCTTATCGTCGATATCGCCGATGCCGAGCGCTTTGGTCTCCGGCGTAATCATCTGCTTCTCGAGAAAATATATGAGCCGTGGCCGCTCGATCTCCGGCCGCAGCAGCGGCTCGACTTTCTGCAACACCGCCATGCCGGCGCTGGGATCGGCGGCGACCTCGATCAGCGCCTTGTTGATGGCGCGGACGAGACCACGCACCGCCTCCGGCTTCTCCTTGTAGAGCTTCTGCGAGACCATGACGCCGTTGGAATAGAGATCAAGCCCGTACTCGTCGTAGAAGAACCAGCGGAAGTCCTTCTCCGGATCCTGCCGCTGCGCCACCAGGTTCATGTAGGTAGTGGCGGCAAAGGCGGCGATGACGTCGACGTCGCCCTGGGTGAGCATCTGCTCTACCAGGTTGGGGGCGACATTGACGACCTTGATGGCCGCATCATTGACGCCGTTCCTCCTGGCGAGCGGCGTGAGCATGCGATGGGTAGCGGAACCTGCAGGCACGCCGAGCGATTTTCCTTCGAGATCCTTCAACGTTCTGATGCTACTGCTGGCTTTCACGATCAGCGCGAACGGCGAGCGGTTGTAAATCATATACACCATGACAGGCTGCTCGCCCGGCCGTTGCGCCGCGTTCTGAATGACGGCATTCATGTCGCCGAAACCGGCGTCATAGGCGCCCGAGAGGACGCGGGTCACGGTTGTGGCCGATCCTTCGCCCTGATCGAGCGTTACGTCGAGACCGGCGGCACGGAAGTAACCCTTGTCGCGCGCGAGGTAGAACCATGCGTGCGGCCCCTGAACCTTCCAGTCCAGGGTGAGCTTGATCTTGGTGAGCTCCTGTGCGGCGGCAACGCTCGTTCCGAGCGCAAACAACAGGCAGGCTGCGGTCAGACGTTGCACAACCATTGTGGAAACCTCCTCATCGAGCCTGCACAGCGGGCATGCCATCTATTGCGTCGTGGCCGATACGC
>DATBYX010000214.1:0-9290 GCA_036513475.1 Xanthobacteraceae bacterium
GCACACCCCGGAGCGCGCCGCCGCATGACGCGCCGCCGCCCCGCCGCAGATGCGTCCGTCTGTTCCGGCTAATCGTACTGCGTCGCAAACGCCGTCCCTTGAACCGTCACCCTGAGGCGCTCAGCGCGCGCCTTTGCGCGCGGGCACCTCAGGATGACGACGCGAGGCACGGCTGCGGCGAAAAGTTTATGACGCAGTACGGCTAACCCACCCTAGTCGAAGTCTTCGGGCTTGAGCTCGAGCGGGATGCCGTGTGGCGTGCGGTCAGCGGCGTGGTTCCAGGCATCGCGATACTGCGCGAGCGTCGGCGCATCGGTCACGCCCTTTTCGGCAACAAGACGCTCCAACGCGTTGAGCCAGTGCCGGTAATAAGTCTCGCCGGTATCGGGATCCCCCGCCGCCTGCGCGCGCTTGATCTCCGCACCGAGCGTTTGCGCCCATTCCGCCCAGGTGAACAGGCCGCGCTCGTAGAGCGAAAGTGTCATGGCGAAGGCCTGGGCTTCCCACGGCTCGCGAAAGACCGGGCCTTCGTCGTCGCTCGGAATGCCAGGAACCGTCTGCGCGGCCTGCCGCGCCGCCAAATTGTCGATCTTATTCACAATAGACGCGTGTTATTTTGCAAGGCAACTCGTCATGGGCCGGCCATGCACGCCTTGGTTCCGGGGACATCCGCAGCGCTCGGTCCGCTCTCCTCTGCATCACGCCGGTTCGAGGTAAGGCTCGAACGCATCGATCGAGACCTTCACGCTGGGGTCGGCATCCGGACCCCAGAGCTCGCGCCCTTCGAACAGGACCGTGTACAGCCACTGCGGATCATCCCCTTTCTCGATTGCGACCGAGTCGGGAAAGGCGTGGCAGCCGTGCACCAACTCGACCACGCCGAGGCGCCCGCGGGCATAGCGCGGCAGCCGCGTATGGGTCGGGGGATGGATGTTGCGGGTGCGCACGCGGTCGCCCGGCTTGAAGCGGGCGGGGGCTTGTGCCTGCCGGTAGAACGAGCCCCGGGTCATGGACTCCAGAAAATTATCAGCCGTGAGCTTGCGCTTGAGCGACTTGCCCGCATGCTGCGCGTGCCCCGCCGCGAGCTCACCGGCATCCGCCAGGCCCCGCTCAACCACGTTACGCTCCATCGCCAGCTCCCAGCGCTGGTAATAGGACACGGTGAGATAGACCTGCGGCGGCAGCCGTTCCTGCGCGGCGCGCGACATGTCGATCTGCCACGCTCCGGCATAGGACATGGCCCGTTGCAGCGCGAGGACGCGGCCTTCCCACGCCGCGTGGAACGGCGGTTCATTGGGCTGGGGTACGACCTTACCGAAGCCGTCCATGCCGCCCATGTCGTGAATACCGTCCATCAGGCGATCTCCTCGGGCTTCTTCGGCAGCCCTGTCCCGATCATGCAATCGCGGGTGACGAGTTGCACAAGCCGCTCCTCGCTCCAGCCTTCGGTACCTTGCGGCCGCATGGGCAAGACCAGGAACCGCGTCTCCGCCGTCGAATCCCACACCCGGATCTGGGTCTCCTTCGGCAGTTTGACCCCGAAATCCGCGAGCACGCCGCGCGGGTCCTTGACCGCGCGCGAGCGGTACGGCGCGGACTTGTACCAGACCGGTGGGAGCCCAAGCACCTCCCAGGGATAGCAGGAGCACAGCGTGCACACGACCATGTTATGGACCTGCAGCGTGTTCTCGACTGCGACCAGATGGTCGCCCACCCGGCTCTCGTGCCCCATGCCGCGCACCGCTTTCGATGCATCGTCGAGCAGCGCCTGCTTGAATGCCGGGTTGATCCAGGCTCTCGCAACCACACGCGCCCCGTTGTGAGGGCCGACCTTGGTCTCATAGGTCTCGATGATGCGGTCGAGCGCTGCAGGGTCGATATAGCCTTTTTCGGTGAGGACGGTCTCCAGTGCGCGGACGCGCAATTGCATCTCGGAGAGTTCCGAGCCGTGCTCGTGCTGATGCTCTTGTGCGGCCATGGACTTAAGTACCTCGCTGCATTGTGCGGTGACCTCCTCTCGGATAGGGGATTTCATCCGAGGTCGGGGGTCGAGCGGACATCGCCGATGATATTAGTATTCTCGGCGGCGGGAGCAAAGTCGAGCATGATACCCCACAGCGTTCCCAATCCCGATACCGCGCCGCACATCCGGCGTACGCTCCAGAGGCTCTCAGGGGCTCGCATCAGCGCCGCATGGGAGCGGCGAGAGCAGCGGTGAGCCACCAGCTCACCAGGACGGCCCAAGCCATCGATCTGCTGATTGCAGCAATCGGCCGTACGGTGATCTGGCTCAGCCTGTTGCTCGTGCTGCTGCAGCTCGCCGTCGTGCTCCTGCGCTACGTCTTCGGGATCGGCTCCATCTGGTTGTCGGAATCCGTCATCTACACCCATGCCACGCTGTTCCTGCTGGCGGCGGCGTGGACGCTGCAGCAGAACGGCCATGCGCGCGTGGATGTGTTTTATGCCGACGCTTCCGCGCGGAACAAGGCGGTCGTCGATCTTCTCGGCGCGCTCCTTCTGCTGCTGCCGTTCATGGCGGCGATCATCTGGTACGCGCTGCCCTATGTGGCGCGCTCCTGGTCGATCCTGGAGCATTCACGGGAGACAAGCGGTCTGCCTTTTGTGTATTTGTTGAAGACGCTCATCCCGCTATTCGCGTTCCTGATGGCGCTGCAAGGCCTTTCCCAGGTGATCCGCGCGGCCCTGCTGCTCGCCACAGGCCCCGCATCACTCACGCAAGCCGCCGATCGAAGCCTGCGGGATGTTCCTCGTGATTGATCCCGCACATGCTCTCGCCGGCCTGTTTTGAGCGGCCATGACTGGTGCCGAAATCCTGGCTGTGGCGATGGTGATCGCCATTTGCTGCATGCTGTTCGCCGGCTATCCCGTGGCGCTCACGCTTGGGGGCGTGTCGTTTGCCTTCGCGATCGCTGGGCGGCTCGGAGGCGAGATGGACCTCGCGCTGCTTGGGGCGCTACCGCAGCGCATCTTCGGCGTGATGACGAACGAGGTGCTGATCGCAATCCCGCTCTTCATCTTCATGGGGGTGATGCTGGAACGCTCGCAGATCGCGGAGGAGCTGCTGGAGTCCATGGGCCGGCTGTTCGGCTCACTCCCGGGCGGCCTCGGCATCTCGGTCCTCCTCGTCGGCGTGCTCCTCGCTGCGGCCAAAGGCGTGGTGGGGGCGACGACCGTAACCATCGGCCTCATCATGCTGCCGACCATGCTGCGCTATGGCTACGATCCGCGGCTGGCGTCCGGTACGGTGGCTGCAACCGCCACTCTCGCCCAGATCTTCCCGCCGGCGACGGTGCTGGTGCTGCTGGGCGATCAGATGAGCAATGCCTATCAGGCGGCACAGCTCGCGCAGGGCATCTACGCACCACGGTCCGTGACGGTCAGCGATCTCTTCGCCGGCGCGATCATTCCAGGCCTGGCGCTGGTGGCGCTCTATCTCGTTTATCTCATCGCGGTAGCCGTCTTTCGGCCGAAGGCATCGCCCGCTCTGCCGCCCGCGCAGGACGCTGGGGGCGCAGCGGTGATCGCATTGCGCCTGCTGAAAGTGTTGATCGCACCGATCCTGCTCATCGTCGCTGTGATCGGCTCGATCCTCATGGGGATCGCCACCCCGACTGAAGCCGCATCCGTCGGCGCGGTCGGGGCAATTGTGCTTGCCGCCTTGAAGCTCGGACCACGCGGGTTCTTCGACGTCCTCGTCCCGGTCATGACCCGCACCACCCAGGTGACGAGCATGATCTTCCTCATCCTGATCGGCGCCACCCTGTTCAGTCTGGTGTTTCGCGCTCTGGGCGGCGATGACATGGTGCAGCGAGGCCTGACCAATCTGCCGGGCGGAGCGGCCGGAGCGATCCTGGCGGTGATGATCGCGATCTTTCTCCTCGGCTTCGTCATGGACGCCTTCGAGATCAT
Source organism: Xanthobacteraceae bacterium (assembly GCA_036513475.1). GTDB lineage: Bacteria > Pseudomonadota > Alphaproteobacteria > Rhizobiales > Xanthobacteraceae > VAZQ01. The sequence goes on from DATBYX010000214.1 coordinate 3,931, forward strand.
TTTCGTGGTCGTGCCGATCGTGGCGCCGGCGCTTCTGAAAATGCCGGCCATCGATCCGATATGGCTTGCCATGATGTTCGCGCTGAACCTGCAGACCTCCTATATTCATCCCCCGCTCGGCCCCACGCTCTTTTTCCTGCGCGGCGTCGCTCCGCCCCAGATCACCACCACGCACATCTACGTCGGGATCATTCCATTCGTGCTCATTCAGCTCTGCGCGCTTGTGGTGCTGTGGTTTGTGCCGGCGCTAGCAACCTGGCTCCCGCACAGGCTTTATGGTGGATAAGGTGCTATGATAGACAGATCAGCTTGTAGGGCGGGCAAAATCGCCGGCTCAGTGTTGAAAGATGTGCTCAGCATTCGCGCGATCCCCGATCGGGGCCGGGGACCGGTTTTGCCCACGCGGAGGGAGGTCGCAGGGCCGATCCTCGTGGGCAAACGCGCCCAAAAATTCGAGCGAGTTGAGAAAGCATTCATGCGCGTTTGCCCACCCTACGGTGCTGATCGCTGACATCTGACCAGCGCAGGAGCCATACATGATGGACAACTACAGTTTCTCCGTGATTCTCGAGCCGCAGGAAGAGGGCGGCTTCACCGTGCTTGTGCCCGCTCTGCCGGAAGTTGTCACCGAAGGCGACAGCGAAGCAGAGGCTCTCGCCAATGCTGAGGAGGCGATCCGCGCCATCCTGGCGTATCGGCGCGATAATGGCATTCCTATTCCCCCCGATGCACATCCGGAAATTCGGCGGGTGACCGTGGCCGCTTAGGATGAATGGCGGGCGCCTTCCGGTCGTCAATGGCAGGCAGGTTCTCCGAGCGCTGGCGAAGGCAGGCTTTGTTGTCGACAGAATTGTCGGTAGCCACCACGTTCTTGTGCACCCACGAGATTCAAAAAGAACCGTCACGGTTCCAGTCCATGCGGGCAGAGATCTGAAGCAGGGGACGCTTCGATCAATTATCCGACGGGCCGGCTTCACGGTAACGGAGTTTATTGCGCTTCTTTAATTCCACGCTGCAGGATAATTCTCACATGAGTGCAGCCGAGCTCTTCGACCTCACGGGCCGGGTGGCGTTGGTCACCGGCGCCTCGAGCGGCCTGGGCGTGCGCTTTGCGCACGTGCTGGCAGCAGCAGGCGCGGCTGTCGTGCTGGTGGCACGCCGCGCCGACCGGCTCGCGGCGGTGAAGTCCCAGATCGAGAAAGCGGGTGGCCGCGCCATCGCAGTCGCTGCCGACGTGCTAGACCATCGCGCCATGATACAGGCATTCGATGCAGCCGAGGCGGCATTCGGCTGCGTCACCGTTCTCGTCAACAATGCCGGGATCGCGCATACCCATCGTGCGGTCGAGCTGCCGGAAGCGGAGTGGCGGCGCGTCATCGCGACCAACCTCGATGCCGTCTTCTTCTGGGCGCAGGAGGCGGCGCGGCGCATGCTCGCGGCCGGCAAAGGGGGCGCTATCATCAACATCGCATCGGTGCTGGGTCTCGGCGTCGCCAAGGGAACAGTGGCCTACGCGGTTGCGAAATCGGGCGTCATCCAGCTCACCAAAGCGCTCGGGCTCGAGCTTGCGTTCAAGGGCATCCGGGTCAACGCGATTGCGCCGGGCTGGATCGTCACCGACATCAACCGCGAGTACCTCACCAGCGAAGCGGGCGCCGCGATCAAGCGCGAGATCCCCGTGGGGCGCTTCGGCGAGGAGCGCGACCTCGACGGTGCGCTCCTCCTGCTCGCGTCCGATGCCGGCCGCTTCATCGCCGGGACCACGCTGGTGGTCGACGGCGGGCAGATGGTGGCGCTACGCGGCTGATTCCACGAATCAGTCGCCTGCAACAAACAGGATCCGAGCTATGGATTTCATGCTGCCGCCCGAGATCGAAAAGGTCCGCCTGGGCACGCGCCGCTTCGTCGAGGAGCATGTGATGCCAATCGAGGCGGACCGCGCGAACTATGACGAGCACGAGAATATCCGTCTCGACGTGTTGCGCAGCCTGCAGGCGAAGGCCAAGGCGCAGGGCCTTTGGGCGCCGCAGGCACCGAAAGAATACGGCGGGATGGCGCTCCCGATCGTGGGCTGGGCAGCGATGTACGAGGAGGCGAACCGCTCCATCTTCGGACCGCTCGCATTCAATTGTGCAGCGCCGGACGACGGCAACATGAACCTGCTGGCGCTGGCCGGCACGCCAGCGCAAAAAGAGAAGTGGCTGCGGCCCATCGTCGAGGGTCGGGTGCGCTCGGCCTTCGCGATGACCGAGCCTGCCCCCGGCGGCGGCTCCGATCCCAGCATGATCCGCACCCGGGCCGAACGCAACGGCAATGGCTGGGCGATCAATGGCCATAAGTGGTTCATCACGGGCGCTGGGATCGCCGAGCATTTCATTCTGATCGCGCGCACCTCCGATGACGCGCGGCGCGGCCTCACCGCCTTTCTTTTTCATCGCGACCAGCCCGGCTGGCGCATCCTGCGCCGCATTCCCATCATGGGACCGGAGGAGCACGGCGGGCACTGCGAGCTGATGTTCGAAGGGCTCCAAGTCCCTGACGAGAACGTGCTGATGCAAGTGGGCGACGGCTTGCGGGCTACCCAGATACGTCTCGGGCCGGCACGCCTCACGCATTGCATGCGCTGGCTCGGCCTCGCCAAGCGCTGCATGGAGATTGCACAGAGCTATGTGAGCGAGCGCGAAGGCTTCGGCATCAAGCTTGCCGAGCGCGAAAGCGTGCAGATCAAGCTTGGCGAGATGGCGCAGCGGATCGAGATCGGGCGCCTTCTTGTCATGCACGCCGCCTGGAAGCTCGACCAGGGCGACCGCGCCCGCAAGGAGGTGTCCATGGCCAAGGTCCAGGTCGCCGACACCTTGCACCAGGCCGCGGATGTAGCAATCCAGCTCAACGGCGCGCGCGGCTACTCGAAGGACACCATTCTCGAATGGATCTACCGCTACGCCCGCCAGGCGCGCCTCGTTGATGGCGCCTCCGAGGTGCACAACATGGTGCTCGCGCGTTTGATGCAGAACGAGGGCCGCGATTTCTGGAGCTGGAGCGCAGGCAACCGCATGTGAGATGTAGGGCTTCCCCTTCCTTGCAATCACAAGGAGAATACATTAATTTACGCCCTTCTTTAGTTGCATTGTTCATGTCTAAACATTGAAGTTGTTACACTTTTCCCGTTGGCTTCGTTTTGGCAGAATCGCAAAAACGGTTGTAATCAACGCGCCGACCAAACCGCAGAGAAGTACCCCGCGCAGGTCTTCGGCCGATGCCCCTACGCAGGGAGCTGCGTCTCTTCTGGAGCGGGGATTTCCGCAGCACGGCCGCAACATCGATCGCCGCGCCGCAGGTGTCGCTATCGATGGATTGGCCGATCCCCATCGACACCGGGGGACGCGCAGAACCGAAATCCCGGATCGCGCGGCTGCGCTGGGAGCGCGCGTAGCGCGCATAGCGATCGATGCTGTGCAGGCGTTTGATCGCCGCGCGGTCGTCGAGCGCACGCGAAAGCAGAGGAAGGCGCGCCTCCCGGATATCCAGGAGATCGATTTGCGCCGCGACGAGCCGGCATGCGGCCGCGAAGCGCTGCGGGTCCGCCTTCGGGCCGGCGAGCTTGCGGGCGAGGTTGCCGATATTCCTCGTCTTTTCCGGATCGCGCAGTGCCGGCACACTCAACCCGTGTTTCCGTGCGTTTTGCGCCGCGCGCGCCTTTCCCGCGGCCGTCCGCGGCCCGGTGCTGGCGCGCGCGTTGCGCCGATTGGCGCGGCGCTTGCACAGGCTGGTCACACCGCCTCCTGTTCGGCAGGGGGTTGCGGCACGATGCCTGCGGCATGCGGATCGGAGTTCTCGACCGACTCGAGGGCCTCGCGCAGCTTCTCCGCAAAGCTCGCGCGGTAGCGCTCGATTTCGCGCAAACCCACGCCGCGCCGAGTCTCGGTGTTGGCGATCATCGCCTCGATCCGTTCGATCTCATCGATTTCCTCTCGCAAGGTCGCCGCCATGACCGCATCCATAGACATGCCCGCGGACTTGAGCGCGGCGTCGACGGTCCTCACGGCCGCCTCATCACGCGCGTGCCATTTCTGTGCGAGATCGTAGGCGTTGCGGACCAGCGGACCAAGCACATCCCACACGGCGTTACTCGCGCGGACCCGCAGCAGGTTCGCCTTCAAGCGGCGCAGGCGAAAGCTGTCCCAGGCGAGATCGACCACATCGCGGATCCACATCTCCTCCATCACGTCGCGGGGCGTCAGTGCACGCCGCACCTGCGCTAGCAGCTCGTCGTAGCCCTGCGCGTCCTCCCCCAGAATCAAGCCGGGCTCACCGGCCCAATCGCGGCGGCGGACGGGTTCGGTGTGATCGGTGGCGGATGGGACGGTGGGGGGTGATTGCATAAGACTCTGGGGCGCGCGGGTGTTCCTGATTTGTTCTAACATGACGCGGCGAGTCGCGCAACCAAAATCTGCGGGCATTTCGACCCTGCGCAGGCTGGTTACGCCGGCTGATCCGTAGGGGCGAGGCATTGCCTCGCCCTCTTTCCGCATCCGCCGCAGCGCGGATCAGGGCGACGCATGCGTCGCCCCTACGGAGGTTCTGACGTCCGGGGCTCCGCCCAAGCATCATTCGCGGCGCTGGCGATGATTGATTGTAGGGGCGGGTTTGAAACCCGCCCCTACACGCCCCGCCCGCGTCGGCCATAACCTCCTCCTGCGCCTGCATCAGCGCAGGGCCGATGTCTTGCGCTTCCTGCACGATCCGAATGTGCCCTTCACCAACAACCAGGCCGAAGCCGACGCACGCGTGATGAAGCTGCGCCAGAAAATCTCCGGCGGATTCCGTGCCCAAGCCCGAGGCAGCTCCGATTTGCAAGCAAAATTTCACGCGCGCGGCGCAAGCCAAAATTATTCAACGTCCCCCTCACCGCCCGCCCGCAACGGTTTCTCCTCCAGCCGGACGATAGCCATGAGCGCAATAGCGAAGCTCGCGGCGGCGATGAAGAACGCCGACGCGAAACCGTGCGCCGCGTTTTGCGCAGCGGCGGCAGCCGCACCGTCCATCGCATCCCTCGTTTGCGCGCTGGCCAGGACAATGGCGCCGAACACCGCGATCAGCATGGTCGCATAGAGGTTACGGCTGAAGTTCATGGCCCCGATAGAAATGCCGAACTGGTGACGGCTCACCACATTTTGCATGGCCACCGCGGTGAGCGAGGGCACTGGCCCGAAGCCCGTCCCGATCAGGATGACCAGCAGCTCGAACGCGAGCGGGGTCACCCGATCGGCGTACCAGCCAAGCAAGATTACCGCAGCAATCGCGAGCGAGAGCAGGGCAATGGGCAGCCGCTTGTAATGGCGCACGCGGCCAAGGACCTG
>DATBYX010000215.1:0-2944 GCA_036513475.1 Xanthobacteraceae bacterium
GAATTGGCATCGGCATGGATCGGCAAAATCTCGGGATGTCCTGGGGGCCCGGGTGTGCTGGGATGGATATGCAGATCGCCGAAATAGCGGCCGAGCCGCTTGTGCGCCTCGATATCCATGGGCTGATTGCGAAAGAACAGGACCTGATGCTCCGCCCACGCCTGATGCAGCTCGTCGACCTGCCGATTGCTAAGAGGCTTTGCCAGCGTGATGCCTTCCACTTCCGCGCCGATGCGCGGCGTCACCGGCGCGACGGTTATGGTTTCGTAGGGCATGGCACGACCTTTGGAGGACGGAGACACAGCTGAACTACTATACACCGTTACTCCGCTCTGATGCCGGCAAATTTGACCACCTTTGCCCATTTCGCAATTTCATCCCCGATGAGGCCTGCAAATTCGGAAGAAGAACCCGCAAGCACGGTGCCCCCGAGGTCGGCAAACCGCGCCTTCAGTCCGGGGTCCTCGAGGCAGGCGTTGATCTCGGCATTGAGCTTCTCCACGATCTCGACCGGCGTATTCTTCGGCGCGCCGACGCCGAACCACGCGCTCGCCTCATAGCCCGGGACGAATTCGGCAATGGCCGGCAGCTCGGGGAGCACCTGCGAGCGCGTCGCGGTGGTCACCGCCAATGCGCGCAGGGTTCCCGCCCTGACATATTCGATCGTGGATGCGCTCGTGCCGAAGGTAACCTGCACCTGTCCGCTCAACATGTCGGTCATTCCGGACGCGACGCTGCGACACGGCACGTGCACAACATTCACTCCGGCCATCATCTTGAACAGCTCGCCGAACACGTGCGGCGTGCTCCCAGCCCCCGGCGAGGACATGTTGAGCTTGCCCGGATGCGCCTTGGCATACGCGATGAACTCGGGAACGCTGCTCGCAGGGACCGAAGGGTTCACGACCATGACATTCGGGAAGCGCACGACGCTCGCCACCGGCACGATGTCGCGGCTGAAGTTGTAAGGGAGGTTATCGTACAGCGTGACATTGATCGCGCTCGGCAAGCCGATCAGGGCCAGGGTGTAGCCATCGGGGGGCGAGCGCACCACCGCCTCGATGCCGATATTGCCCCCGCCCCCCGGCCTGTTCTCGATGACGAAGGATTGGCCGAGCCGCTGGGAGAGCCATTGCCCGATCAAGCGCCCGACGATGTCGGTAGCTCCGGCCGAGCCGAAGGGGACGATCAGGCGCACCGGCCGCGCAGGATAGGTCTGCGCTTCTGCGATGCGCGGCAAGACCGCAATGACGCCGACAGCGAGGGCCGCCTCCAGCAAACGGCGACGCGCAAGTTTCATCGGTCTCCTCGCAGCGTGGGCAGATCGCTTCACCAGCATTGTCGCGGACGCTAGCAGACGGTGCGCGACATTCAACATAGCCAGTCTTTGCACATCTGCTCGATTGAGCTACGGTCATGGCCTGATCCCATCGCCGCTGAATGTTTGCAGTGCAGCAGGCGAGCTCGCCCGCAACAGGGAAACCCTCATGCCTTCAGCAGCCCTCAGGATCTTGCTGCCGCTTTCACTCGCGCTCGCTCTACCGCTTGCCGCGCACGCGCAGATTTCCGACGACGTGGTGAAGATCGGGGTGCTCACCGACCTCTCCGGTCCCGCTTCCTCCCCTACCGGGCCGGGCTCCGTCGCGGCCGCGCAGATGGCGGTCGATGATTTCGGCAGCAAGGCCGCGGGCAAGCCGGTCGTCGTCATTTCGGCAGATCATCAGATCAAGCCGGATATCGGGGCGGCCATCGCGCGGCGCTGGTACGACATCGAGCAGGTCGATCTGATCGTCGATGTCCCGGTCTCCGCCGTCGGCCTCGCGGTCCAGAACGTCGCCAAAGACAAAAAGAAGATGCTGATCGTGCACTCCACCGGGACTGCCGACTTTCACGGCAAGTTCTGCTCGCCCACTACGCTGCAGTGGGTGTTCGATACCCGTGCGCTCGCGGTCGGAACAGCGCACGAGGTGGTCAAGCGCGGCGGCGACACGTGGTTCTTTCTGACTTCCGATTATGCCTTCGGCCACTCGCTCGAGCAGCAAGCTTCGGAAGTGATCCGCGCGAATGGGGGCAAGGTGCTCGGCGCGGTGCGGCATCCCTTCGCCACTCCCGACCTCTCCTCGTTCATCCTGCAGGCGCAGGCGTCGAAGGCGAAAATCATCGGGATTGCGAGCGGGCCGCCCGACAATACCAATGCGGTCAAATTGGCAGGAGAGTTCGGGATCTTCCAGGGCGGCCAGCAGCTCGCGGGTCTGCTCGTCCTGATCACCGACGTCCACGGCCTCGGGCTCAAGGCAGCGCAGGGCCTCATCCTCACCACGTCCTTCTATTGGGACATGGACGAGAAGACGCGCGAATGGTCCAAACGATTTTTCACCAAGCGAAATGCCATGCCGACGATGTGGCAGGCCGGCGTCTACTCCGCGGTCATGAATTACCTGCGGGCGATCGAGAAGGGCGGCACCGACGAGCCGCTGAAGGTCGCAGAGCAGATGCGCTCCTCGCCGATCGAAGACTTCTTCGCGCGCAACGGCAAGCTGCGCACCGATGGGCTCATGGTGCACGATCTGGTGCTCGTGCAGGTGAAGAAGCCGGAGGAGTCGCGCTATCCCTGGGACTATTATCAGGTGCTTACGCATATCCCCGGAGACCAGGCGTTCGGCCCGCCGGATCCCGCCTGCGCGTTGGCAAAAAACTGATATCTTTCTCCCGTCATGCGCGGGCTCGCCCCGCGCATCCACGTCTTTGTGCCGGGCCCAGACGTGGATGGCCGGGACAAGCCCGGCCATGACGAGCGGGCGGAATGGATCTCTCAGATCTGATTGCACGCAATGCGGCTTTCACCCCCGAGAAGGTGGCGCTGCGCCATGCCGGCACATCGCTGACCTACGCCGCGCTGGCCCGGCGCATTGACGCCGCGGCGCGCGCGCTCAAATCCGTCCTC
>DATBYX010000216.1:0-3916 GCA_036513475.1 Xanthobacteraceae bacterium
GGTGCATTGATGCTCCTATATCCGTCAAGTGGTTTTCGGGAGCGAAGTCAACGATTGTCGGGCGCCACATAAATAGCCGAAGATCTCACGGGCGATGAAGCGCTTGAGACAGCGGATGATCTCCATTTTGCCTTTGCCATCTGCTTTGCGTTTTTTGACGTAATCGAGAGTCGGCTGGTGGCTTCGCATCCGGACGATCACGACGCGATACAGGGCAGCATTAGCCTGCCGGTTGCCTCCCCGATTGAGTCGATGTCGGTTCGTTTTCCCGCTCGAGGCTGGAATCGGACAGGCGCCGCAGAGTTTGGCGAAAGCGGCCTCGGAACGGATGCGTTCGGGATTGTCCCCGACGAGGATGAGCATCTCAGCTGCGGTGCCCGTGGAGATCCCATGGGCTTCGAGCATGGCCGGCGCGCAGGATGCGGTCAAAGCCTCGAGATCAGCATCATGGGCCGTGATTTCCGCATCGAGCATTAGCCAGCGTCGCGCGATGGCCCGCAAGGCAGCCTTGGCCGAGGCCGTTGCCGAGAGAATAGGCCCTGGCCGGAGGGCAGCCAGGTGGCGGATCAGCGCCATCTTACCGATGATGCGGTCGAGCGCCTGGCGCAAGGCTGCTGGCGCGTTGATGATGATGGTCTTGAGTGTGATCATGGCTTGTGTTCGGCTCTTCACGGCAGTGTCGCGCGCCACCTTCAGGTGCCGGATCATCTCGACCGAGCTGTCGGCTGATTTAGGCCGCGCATTCGCTTGACCGCCAAGTACGGCGCGTGCTGCGTTCTCAGCGTCGAGCGAATCGCTTTTTCCGTTCTGATGTCGGAGTTGGCGATTGGGGCGGTTCACTTCGACAACACTATGCCCCTTCGCCTGCAAAAAACGCGAGAGGCCCGCTCCATATGATCCGGTGCCCTCAATGCCAAAGGCATGGATCACACCAAACGCCCGCGCCCAAATTTCGAGATCCCGGTAGCCTTTGGGGCGTACGGGGATTGTCAGCGTCCCAAGACGGGCCCCGATCTCGTTGATCGCGACAGCGGCATGGATGTCCTTGTGGGTGTCAACGCCGATGATGATTTTGACAGAGTTGGTCTTGCTCATGTCGAAGGCTCTCCGGAAGTGAGAACTCGACGGTGTCCGGCGAGCGGACAGGACTGTGATGGGACAGGTTCCCTCAAGCTCCTATTAAGTCACGTCTCGGCGGACCGTCAGGCGCACCTGGAAAACCGACAGGTCAATGCAATGACACGAGGTCAGTCACAGCAGGGGTCAGGCCCTCCAAGTGCGCCGACACTCTCACAGTCCCAGCAATTTCCTTTCCGGCTCATGGATTGGATCATCCCGGCTGCCTCGAGGACCTTGCGGTAATCATCGGCAGCATATTGAGCGGCCAACGGAGGATGATATGCGGGCTTAGCGGCCCGCGGACGGAGTTTTATCACGAGAAACTGGTGTGACGGACGGCGTCTCAGCCGACTCAACCCCGGACTCCGAGGAAGAGAAGGCCACTACGCTCATGGGCGTTCCTCTGATGCGACCTCCGGCATGAGGGCGCACGAGCCGCCGCAGCGAAGGAGCGGCGGAACGAGTCGGTCATGTCACGCTTCCAGGGTTGAAGTCGATCGAGGCGCGGCAGAAGTGAAGATGCCGGCGAGCTCCCGCAAGGACCGAACGGTATGTTGCGGGGGACTGAGGGGATCATCCGCGGTGGCTGCGTGTTCGCCCCCATCGCGGATCACCCTCACGGTAGTCCACCCGAGCGCGCGCGGGCTCACGAAGTCCTTGCGAGGGTTGTCCCCGACGTACACGCAGCGCTCTCCCGCGCAGCCGAGCGCGTTCAACACCGCTTCGTAGGCAGCCGGGCTCGGTTTCCAATGGGCACGGCCAAGTGCGTCGCTGTAAACCACCGCATCCATGCGGGGGGCGAGGGACAAGGCTTGGACTTTGCGCTGTTGCATCTCGAGGTACCCGTCGGTCAGCAAGGCCAGGCGATGCCCCGCCGCGCGCAACCGGTCGAGTGCCCAGGTGGCATCGTCAAGCAGGGTCAATGTCGGATCGTGACTGCGGTACACGTTGACGAGCTGCGCGATGTACGCTGAGTCGACCGTCACACCAAGCGCCTCGAGCGCGCGATCGAAGGCTTTGCCACGCAGCCCGTTTTCGAAGTTCGCCCACGCCTCCCCAAAGAAACCAAGGATCCCCCGGCTGGCAAGCCACGCATCCACTGCGCGAAATCCGCTACGTACGTAGTCTCGCTCAAGGTACAACGTGTCGTCAAGGTCGAACACCACCACGTCAACGAGGCGATTCATGCGATATCCTCAGCGCGTAGAAACAGTGCTTCGTCGTAGCGGAGCATCACGGTGCCATCGGTCCAGCCATCGAGTCCAATCACGGGGTCCTGCCCGATCAGCCACTGGATGATCCATCGAGGGTAGTCCGCTCCAGCCGCGGCTGCGAGTGGAAAACCACCGCCGAACCGCGGGTTGATCTCGATAAAGATGGGCCGGCTCCCTGAGGTGTAGAAGCACTGAACCGTAATGCATCCGCGTGCACCGGGGAGTGCATCCACGACGTGGCGCCCCGCTTCGATAAGGACCGGGTCCTTTACCGTGATGCCCTTACTGGTCTCCCCCGCACGCGTCTCCATCCGCAGCCGTGGCACGACACAGCGGGTCCGCCCATCGAAGTCCGTGAGGATATCCAGGGTGTATTCGTTACCCTTGATGAACTCCTGCACGATGGCGTTCCGCGTGTGCTGGCTGTAGAACGCGAGCTGCTCCCGCGTATCGATCCGGGTCGCGCCCCCACTGCAGCTGCCGTCGGCCGGCTTGAGGAAGAACGGGTAGCCTGCGTTGGCGTCGCCCAGCAATGTCGGCACGTCAAGGATACGGGGCGTGTCCACCCCGATGCGTTCAAAGAACTTGCACGTGCGCTGTTTGTCGAGACACAGCTCGTTGACCTCGGTCGACGAGACGAGCAGCTCTACCCCCTCGCGGGCGAACGTCGCGCGATGCGGAGCAAGCACGGGCAGCTCTGTATCGATCAAAGGCACGATGAGGCGCAGGCGGTGGCGCACGCAAAGGGCGCCCAGCGCGTCGATGTAGCCTTCGGACGTGATGGAGGGGACGAGCTCGTGACCGTCGGCCACGTGCATCGCCGCCGCGGTCCGTTGTACGTCGGTTGCGATGATCTTTCCAGGCACGCTGAGGTCCGCGAGGGCTTTCTTGAAGCGCCGGAGGAGCGAGACGCGGCGCCCTGCGCTGGTCAGCAGGATATTGAATTCGGCTTCGACGGCCATGTTCCTGCCCTAGGTGTCGTGTTTCAAGAGGTTATTGGCGGCGATCCTTGACACGAAGCGTCCGGCCTTGCCGTTCGTTCGCGGCGTGTAGGGTCTGGTGCGCTTGTGCTTGATGTTCAGCATTCGCAACGCCTTTGCGTAACGGCGCCAGCGCAAGCTGGCGCCGTTGTCGGTCATGACGCCAAAGACCCTGACGCCGTGATCGCGAAAGAAGCGCAAGGCATTGAAGAGGAACTGCAGGCAGGAGCGCCGCGTTTCGTCGGGCAGGATTTGAAAATAGGCCAGCCGCGAGTGATCATCGACGGCCAGATGGAGATATTCCCACCCTTTTCCACTTTCCTTGCGGCTGCGTGGCGCACTCTGTCCGGCACGGTCTTTGGTGATGCGATGCCGGATCTCTTCGATGCGGCCGAGCATTTTGATGTCGATATGGATCATCTCGCCCGGGTGCTTTTTCATAGCGGAAGATCGCGATCTTGGGATCGAGGGCGGACCGGGCGGCTCAGTCCCTTGGCCTTTGCGATGCAGGCCACCGCCGCGCGAGAAAGCCCAGTCTCGCGGGCGAACGTCGCGCGATGCGGAGCAAGCACGGGCAGCTCTGTATCGATCAAAGGCACGATG
>DATBYX010000217.1:0-4100 GCA_036513475.1 Xanthobacteraceae bacterium
ACTCTCTTCAACCTGATCTCCGGCACCCTGCGCCCGAGCGAAGGCTCCATTCGCTTCGCCGGCGCCGAGATCTCCAGTTTACCTGCTCACGACATCTGCCGGCGCGGGATTGCACGGACGTTTCAGATCCCGCGGCCGTTCCGCAAGTTGTCGCTGCTGGATAACGTGGCGCTCGCCGCATATCACGGCAAGGCCGGGGCGATCGGCAGGGCCGAGGCGCTCGAACGCGCAAAAGACGTGCTCGCAATGGTGGGCCTGCCGGCCGGAGAGGGGATCGACGGACTGGGCGCCGCCGCGCTCAAGAAGCTCGAACTGGCGCGCGCGATCGCAACAGCTCCAACTCTGCTGTTGGCCGACGAAAGCTTGGGCGGCCTTGACGCGGCGGAAATGGAGCGAGCGGCAGATCTGCTGCAGCAGGTCCGCAGCTGCATGGGCATCACCATCATCTGGGTGGAACACATCATGGGCGTCCTCATGCGCATCGTCGATCGGGTGATCGTGCTCGACCACGGCGAGAAGATCTTCGAGGGCTTGCCGGTCAATGCGGCAGGCGACGCGCGCGTCGCTGAAGTCTATCTCGGGCAACGGCGACACTGACCGATGCTGACGCTTTCCGGAGTCTCGGCCGGCTACGGCTCGTTCCGCGCCTTGTTCGACGTCTCGATTGATGTCCGGCCGCATGAGGCGGTCGGCGTCATCGGCCCGAACGGCGCCGGCAAGACCACGTTGCTGCGGACCATATCGGGGCTGGTGCCGCTATCGGCCGGCGAGATGACGTTCCAGGGGAATTCGCTTGCTGGACTGTCGGCGCATCGCATCCTCAAGCACGGCATTGCTCACATCCCGGAAAACCGGCGCCTGTTTCCACGACTGACGGTCGAGGACAATCTGCGCATGGGCGCTTTCATCCCGAATGCCCGTCGCGACTTCGCCGCGCGCCTGGCCTGGGTCTACGATTTCTTTCCGCGCCTGAAGGAACGCCGCAACCAGCTCGCCGGCACGCTTTCCGGTGGCGAGCAACAGATGTGCGCGATCGGCCGCGCGCTCATGTCACGTCCCAAACTGCTGCTGATGGATGAACCCTCCGCCGGACTGGCGCCGCTCCTGGTCCAGCAGGTATTCGAGCTGGTCGGACGCATTCGCGCCGAGGGATTCACCGTCCTCATTGTCGAGCAGAACGTTAGTCAGATACTGGACATCGTGGACCGCGCCTATCTGCTTGAAGTCGGCAACATCCGTTTGGCCGGCAGCGCTGCCACCCTCAGGAACCACGATCTGATACGCACGGCCTATCTGGGACTTTAGACTAGCGCGATGGACATCTATCTGCTCGAGGCGGTCATCAATGGCTTGCTGCTCGGTGGCGTCCTGGCGCTGCTTGCGCTCGGCCTCAATCTGATCTTCGGGGTGATCGATGTGGTCTGGATCGCATATGCCGATCTGGTCATGTGCGGGATGTACGTGGTCTATTGGCTGCACGCCGGCTACGGCTGGCCGCTGCCTCTCGCTTTCTTCATCGCCATTCTGACAGTTGCCGGCTTAGGCGTCCTCGTTCATCTCCTGATCATCGCGCCCATTCTCGGCTCGGCGCCGATCAACCAGCTGCTGGCGACGGGGGGGCTCCTTTATTTCCTGCAAAGCTTCGCAACGCTGCTGTTCGGCACCGAATTCCGCAACATCGGCGTGCGGTTGCCGATCATCGAGCTGGGTGACCTGTTCATCAGCTTTTCCCGTCTGATCGCCTTCTGCGTCGCCCTCGTTGGCGCGGTCGCACTTTATCTGTTTCTCAAGCGCACCTATGTCGGGACGGCGATCCGTGCGATCGCGCAGGATCGCGACGTGATGGGTCTAATGGGCGTGGATCAGCGGACCATCTACATCGCGACTTCCGCGATCGGCGGGGCGCTCGCGGGCCTGGGTGCCTGCCTGCTGGCGCTGCAGTACGACGTGCATCCCTTCATCGGCAACACCTTCGGTCCGCTCGTGTTCATGATCTGCGTGCTCGGCGGGCTCGGCAACATGATCGGCGGCTTCATCGCTTCATTCATCATCAGTCAGATCATTTCCATCGGCGGCTATTATGCCTCGACCGAGTGGGCCTATGTGCTGGCATTCATGTTGTTCATCGTGCTGATGTTCATCTGTCCGCGCGGGATCCTGGCGCGATGAGCATGCGCGCCGCTCCAATCGGCTTGGCGCTGCTCGCCCTTTTGCTTGTGCTCCTGCCCTTCATCACGCCCGCGTATTTTCTGCATCTTTTGATCCAGGCGCTGCTCTGGGGTTTTATCTACACGGCCTGGGCCCTGATGGGCCGGTTCGGACTCGTATCGCTCGGGCATGGCGCCTTCATGGGCATTGGCGCCTATGTGCCGGCGCTGTTGTGGAACTATCAGGAACTGACGCCGTGGATCGGCATTCCGCTTGGCGTAGCGCTGGCGGTGCTGCTGGCGCTGGCCATCGGCTATCCGTGCTTCAAGCTCAAGGTGGTCGGGCACTATTTCGCGCTGGTGACGCTGGCGTTGGGACAAGTGGTGCTGCTGTCGATCGTGGCCGGGCGCGACGTCACCGGCGGCTCGCTCGGGATGACCCAGAAGACCGTCGGCCATTCCTGGTACGCGCTGCAGTTTCCGCAGAAGGGATTTTTCTACGCGATTGCGCTCGTCGTCTGGGTCGGTGGGCTCGTGGTCTGGCAATCGATCGAGGGCGGGATGCGTCGCGATGCGCTCGAGGCCATCTCGGAGGACGAGGAGGCTGCCGCCGCGCTGGGCATCGACGTGCTGCGGGAGAAGCTGCGCGTGACTGTCATCAGCGCAGCGCTCACCGCGTTGGGCGGCGGCATCTTCGGACAGTATCTGATGTACCTCAACCCGGAGACCGTCTCGGGCATCGCAGTGTCATTGCAGATCGTGTTTGCGGCGATTGCGGGGGGCATGTACTCCCTGTTGGGTCCAAGCTGCGGTGCCGTCTTTACGCTCGCGCTGACCGAAGGTCTGCGGGTCTGGTTCGGCACAAGCTTCATCGGAGCCGCCAACACGATCTACGGCATTCTCCTCATTCTGTTCGTGATCTTCATGCCGCGCGGAATCGCGGGCCTGATCGAAGGAGCTGCGGGGTGGCGCGCTCGCCTCAATGCTGCAGCGCTTGACCGCGCATAGCCAGCACATTTTCCGATCAGGTTGAAGTCACGCGTCATGCGCGGGCTTGACCCGCGCATCCACGTCTTTGCGGGGAAGACGTGGATGGCCGGATCAAGTCCGGCCATGACGATCGAGGTAGTTCAATCTGGGCGGAAAATGCAGCACGGACGGCGAAGCCTTGCACCGTGCCTTGCGAATTTGCACTATCATTTCCACGCACACCCGCATGCGAGGAGATGGGCATGGCTGCAATCGAGAAGTTCAACGATCACTGCTGGAAGGATGTCATACCGCAAGCCGATCTCGCGCTCTATTCGGGCTGGCGCCGCGAGACCTTCGTCGGTCCGCACCCGGCGCTGCTCGCGATCGATCTCTACGACCTCGTCTATCGCGGCGGCCCGCATTCGCCGTATGAGCTCAACGAGCGTTATCCCAATACCTGCGGCATCTTTGCCCACCGCGCCATCGCGCCCACCAAGCAGCTCCTGGCTACCGCGCGGCGCGCCGGGATCCCGATCTTCTTCTGCACCCAGGAGACGCGTCCGAACAACCGGCCGCCGGGAGCGACCTCGACGCGCCGCCAGAAACCGGTTGCCCCCGACGGCTACGCGATCTACCGCGAGTTCACGGTCGAGCCGACCGATGTTGTGATTCACAAGCAGCGCGCAAGCATCTTCCAGGGCACACCGCTCTTCTCCCATCTTTCACTTCTCGGCGTTCAAAGCCTGATCGTGTGTGGGGAGAGCACGTCGGGGTGCGTGCGCGCGAGCGTGGTCGACGGCTATTCCAGCGGCTTCCACGTTTCGCTGGTGGAAGAGTGCACGTTCGACCGCGCCGAGCTCACGCACAAGGTCAATCTGTTCGACCTGCATCACAAATACGCCGATGTCATGCACGTCGAGGAGGTCGTGACGCATCTCGATGCCATGCGCATGGACCGCGCCGCGGAGTGATCTGTTTGCT
>DATBYX010000218.1:0-2979 GCA_036513475.1 Xanthobacteraceae bacterium
CGCCGGCGAAGGCGACGAAGCGGCGATGCGCGCCTGCGACGAGGAGCGCTTCAGGCAAGGCAAACGCACCGCCTCCGAGCAGCGCCCCTCCATGGGCCAGGACATGCAGAAGGGTCGGCGCACGGAAATCGAATTCCTCAATGGCCTTGTGGTGCGGGAGGCGGAGAAGATGGGTCTAACCTGCCGCGCCAATGCCGTATTGACCGACATCGTCAAGCGCGTCGAGCGGGGCGACCTCAAACCCGATCCCCGGCACATCGCGGAGCTTCGATTGAATTAATCCGAGACAGCTTCGGCTGTGCTTCGTCAGGCGTCCTGGCTACTCTGCTCTGATATTCGCCGCGTGGATCACTCTGCTCCATTTCTCCGTTTCCGTCACGACGAGCTTGGCAAACTCGGAGGTCGCGCAAGCGGGGTGTCGCCGAGCTCGGCTATTCGCGATGTGATCTTGGGGTCGGAGAGTGCGAGGTGGATTTGCTCGGGATGGACGAGATGCCCGCGTCTGATTGATAAAGCTCGCGCTGCCCACGCTCGGAGGAAGGTGATGATACAAGTGCCTCTTGGCAAATTCCTTGTGCTGGTGGCATCGGCTTTGTGCGTCGCGCTCAATGTGTATCCGGAACCCGTCAGCGCCCAGGAAGCGTACCCCTCCAAACCGATTCATTTTCTCGTCACCACGGCAGCGGGCGGTGCAGGCGACCTCGTCGCCCGCGCGCTGGCGGACCGGATGTCCGAATACATGGGTCAGCCGGTGATCATTGAGAACCAGCCTGCCGGGAACGGCGCAATCGCCGCCGGCCAAGTCGCCCGCGCGGCCCCGGACGGCTACACGCTCATGACAGTAGTGGACAGCACGCTGACCATAAATCCCCATCTCTATCGCAATCTTCCCTACGATCCTTTCCGCGATTTCGCGCCCGTCACCATCGTCAGCACCCTGCCTTTGGTGCTCGTCGTCAATTCCACGCTCAAGGCCAATAACGTGCAGGAATTGATCGCCCTTGCGAAAGCCAATCCCGGCAAGCTCAACTATGCGTCGACCGGGGTCGGGACCGTGTTGCATGTCGGGATGGAGCTCTTCAAGCTCACGACCAAGACCGATATCGTCCATGTCCCCTATCGGGCGACGACCACCGCCATGGCGGACTTGATGGGCGGCAGAATCGACATGATCCTCATCGGACAGTCCTCCGTGAAGCCGCTGATGGATGCGGGCAAGCTCCGGATCCTGGCGATCGCATCGCGCCATCGATCTGACCTGATGCCGGAGATCCCCACCTTGGAAGAGGCCGGCGTCGCAGGATACGAGGTGCGCTCGTGGTTTGGAATGCTGGCGCCGGCGAGAACGTCCGAGGCTGTGATTGAGCGATTGTCGCACGCAGTGAAGACGGCGGCAGCGGGACCAAGGTTTGTCGCTGCGCTGGCCCCACAAGGCATGCAGATCATCGCCAGCTCTCCAGCGGAGATGCGCTCGGCGATGCAGGACGATTCACGGAAATGGGCAGAAGTGATCGCAGCGACCGGCATCACCATTAATCAGTGATCGCTCGGCCCATGAGCTTGATAACAGCAGCGATACCCGCCCGTGCGGCTCGGCCTGCCGACAAAACTTCGGTCATAGCGGGCAGACGGCGCAGACTGGAGGAGAGGATGAGCTTTGCACTCTGGCGCGGCGTGGTCGGAATGGTCAGACCGACCCGGCGTCCGGGCACACTCGAAGAGTTGATACGCGTTTTGCCCGAGGGCATCGGAATCATTCCGCTGTTGCTCAACTTCAAGGCTGGAAGCACTGCGGAGTTTCGCAAGTCGATCCCGCAGTACGAGCATTTCGCCGCCGAGCTTGCGGAGCAAGGGGTTGATCTGATCATTCTGTCGGGTGCCCCTCCCTTCATGCTTCTGGGACATCAAGCCGAAGCCAAGCTGGTCCGGCAGTGGGAGAAAAAGTACCGCATCGAGATGGTCACCGACCCGCAGATGCAGGTCGCCGGTCTGCGCGCCATGGGAATCAAAAAGTTCATCGGCGCGAGCTACTCGGCCGTGCAAAACAGGATCGTGCTGGATTACATGGCTCAGGCTGGATTGAAGGCGCTTTCCATGGAACCGATCGATGTACCCTTTGATCGCGTCGCCGAGATCTCGACGCACACGCTCTACGCCCACGTCAAGAAGCTGTTTCGAAAGCATCCCGGGGCTGATGGCATTTATATCCAGGGCGGCGGGTGGCAGACGACGCACGTCGTTGCGATGCTGGAAAACGATCTTCAGGTGCCGGTCGTGCACGCCACGATCTGTCAGGCCTGGCAAATCCATAAGCGTCTGCGCGTGCGCGAAACCACGCCGGGCTTCGGCCGGCTCCTGGCGGAGCTGCCCTAGGAAACAAACTGGCGGGACTGGAAGACAAAATACTGACGCCGGATCAGCTCAGGGAGCATGTCGGTGATTCACAGCATCAATCGCCAAATCGTTCTGAAGAGCCGCCCTGAAGGCTCACCCAGCCTCGATAATTTCGAGTTGAGGGAAACATCGGTGCCGCAACCCCGCGAGGGCGAAGTGCTGATCCGCACGCTGTATCTCTCGCTGGATCCCTACATGCGCGGCCGTATGAGCGCCGGAAAATCGTACGCCAAGCCCGCTGAGATCGGGCAGCCGATGGTCGGCGGCACCGTCGGGGAGATCATCGCCTCACGCAATCCTCAATACGCGGTCAGCGACATCGTTTTGGGCTATGGCGGCTGGCAGGAATACGCGCTTTCGAATGGCGTCGGGTTGCGCAAGCCCGATCCCGCCATCGCTCCGGTCTCGACAGCGCTAGGGGTCCTTGGGATGCCGGGGATGACGGCGTATGTCGGTCTTCTCGAAGTCGGCCGGCCCAAGCCAGGCGAGACGATCGTAGTCGCGGCGGCCTCAGGGGCCGTCGGATCGGTAGTCGGGCAGATCGGGAAGATCAACGGCTGCAAGGCGGTCGGTATCGCGGGGAGT
>DATBYX010000219.1:0-5586 GCA_036513475.1 Xanthobacteraceae bacterium
CAAGCGACATGCAGGATTTCCAGTCGCGAAAGGAGAAGAAATGTCAGCTCGGTTGTCTGCGGCGATGCTTATGTTCCTTTCTCAGATCAGTATCGCCTTTGCCGGGGAATGGCCTGCAAGGCCCATCCACGCCATCGTCCCTCAGAGTCCAGGAAGCGCGTTGGACATCGTTCCGCGGGCTCTCTTCGAGCAACTCTCGGCGAGCCTCCGTCAGCCGATCATCGTCGAGAACCGCATCGGCGCCGGAAACACCATCGCCATGGCAGCGGTCGCGCGCGCAGATCCCGACGGCTACACCATCCTGGTGAACTCCTCGACGCACACGGTCGTCCCAGTGACGTACGCCAATCTGCCATTTGACCCTATGCGCGATTTGCTAGCTGTCATTCCGATCGGCAATATGCCCTTGGTGCTTACGGTTTCCGCATCGAAGGGTTATAAGGCTGTCGCTGATCTTGTTGCAGCGGCGAAAGCGAAAAACGGGAGCATGAATTATGTTTCCGGCGGAGCGGGCAGCAGCACGCATTTTTCGGCAGAAGCTTTTAGGCTCGCCGCCGGGTTTCAAGCCGTGCACATTCCGCAGAAGGGCGCGCCCGAAGGACTGACCGAGGTCTTGGCCGATCGCGCAGACTTCTATTTTTCGACGCTGTCCCCCGCCCTTCCATTCTTCAACGATGGCAGGCTGCAGGCCTTGGCCGTTAGCGGCTCGCAGCGGAGCAAGCTGCTGCCGCAATTGCCCACGATTCGAGAAGCGGGGTATCCCGAGGCCGAATTCAATTTCTGGATCGCTCTCTTCGCGCCCGCGAAGACTCCTTCCCAGATTGTAGGCAAGCTGCGGGAAGAAATCGCAAAGGCGCTGCAAAATCCCTCAATGCAGGAGAGACTGGCGCGATTGGGCGTCGATCCTTTGCCGCTCGATCCCCCAGCATTCAACAAGCTCATGGACAATGAAATCGCCGTTAACGCCCGTATTGCCAGCGCGATCGGCATGAAAGTCAACTGACGTGGGCGCGAGCATTCGCGGCAACGGGAGCGGCATGCGTCGGCTCGCAACCATCTGATCCCGAGAGGTGATCGGGAGCGCATTGTGGCGGGGAACACGCCTGCAATAGCCATAGTAGGCGCCGGCATCGCGGGACTCACTGCTGCCGCCACCCTGCGCAAGCTCGGGCTCGCTCCGCAGATCTACGAGCAAGCTCCCGCCTTCGCCCGCGTGGGTGCAGGCATCCAGCTCAACCCGAATGCGATGAAGGTGGTGCGCGGCCTCGGGCTCGAGCAGCGCATTCGTTCCCTCGGGTTCGCACCCCAGGTCGGGTACAACCGCGCATGGGACAGCGCCGAGGTCACGTACCTGCATCCCATGGGGGACACAATCGAGCGGCGCTTTGGCGCTCCGGACATTTCGTTGCATCGCGCCGAGCTGCACGCCG
Source organism: Xanthobacteraceae bacterium (assembly GCA_036513475.1). GTDB lineage: Bacteria > Pseudomonadota > Alphaproteobacteria > Rhizobiales > Xanthobacteraceae > VAZQ01. The sequence continues at coordinate 1,431 of DATBYX010000219.1, forward strand.
CACTCGCCTCGCTAAATCCGCCCGAGAGCATCCGTTTCAACAAGAAGCTTGCGGGTCTCGATCGCAAGTCCGGTGCTCTCCTTCTCACATTCGCGGACGGGAGCGTAATAGGGGCGGACGCAGTGATCGGGGCGGACGGTGTCCACTCCACGGTGCTCGATATCCTGCTCGGTGCCGGCGTGCCGCGTTTTACCGGGCAGGTCGCATATCGTGCGGTCTATCGCACTGAGCTACTCGGCCGCGAAATCGACGACCGCGTCAAATGGTGGGGTCCGGACCGCCACATCGTGAGCTACAAGGTCGATCCGCGCCGGGACGAGCTCTATTTTATCGCCAGCACGCCCGAACCCGACTTCAAGATCGAGTCCTGGTCGTCCCAGGGGGAGCTCGGACAGCTGCGGGCGGCGTTTGTCGGCTTTCATCCTGACGCGCGCATCATCCTGGATGCCTGTCCCGAAGTCCGAAAATGGGCGTTGGTGGAACGCGACCCATTGCCGCGATGGAGCGAGGACAGCATCGTGTTGATTGGCGATGCTTGCCACCCGATGCTCCCCTATATGGCGCAGGGCGCGGCATCCTCCATGGAGGACGCGGTCGTTCTGGCGCGTTGCCTTTCGCGGGCGGGACTCGACTCCTTTAGCGATGCGTTCTGCGTCTTCGAGCGCAACAGAAAAGAGCGCACGTCGCGCATTCAACTGGGCGCGCGCAAGAACGTCTGGATGCGCACCGCCCCGGATACCAGTTGGCTTTATGACTACGATGCCTGGACGGTGCCGCTGATCTGACGATTATCTCAGCACCACGACGGGCGTGCCGACCTTCACCCGCTGATAAAGATCCAGGACGTCCTGGTTATTCATGCGGATGCAGCCGTAGGAAACAAAGCCGCCGATCGATTCCGGTCTGTTGGTGCCGTGGATCGCGTATTGATCGACGCTGAGCGTCATCGCCGCCGCTCCCATGGGGTTCTCAGAGCTGCCGCCCGGAATGACGTCGGGTAGGCTTGGCTTGTCTCGCCTGACTTCCGCGGGAGGCGACCACGCCGGCTTGATGAATTTGCCGCTGATATACGCCACGCCCGTCCACGTCCTGCCGGTCTTGCCTACCCCCACCGGGTAGGTGATCACTTCGCCGTTCTCCAGGACGAAATAGAGCCTACGCGCGCTCGTCTTCACTATGACGGTACCGGGCTCATAGCCGGCAACGGCGGGTGTGCGCGCCTGCCCGGGCGGGTCGATTGAAACAACGAACGCTCCAAAAGCGAACAAGCCGAGAAGCGATCGCAGTGCTGTACGCATCGGATACCTCCGACTATGCAAAACGACCCGACGCCAAGAGTAGAAACGCGAGGCTTCTGGGCCGGTTAGTTGAAAATTGCCCCAAATGGTCGAGACCCAGTTCCGGAGCTTACCGTTCCGAAGCAAGGCACATAGCTTTGTCGCTGGTCCTGCGGGTTCGGTTCACGCGCTCTACGCAGGCTATCGGATGCGACATGTTCTGGGAGAATATGTCTAGCGGATTGCTAGCGGCCCCATTGGGCAAATCTCCGGAAGTTGGCCCCCGCTCTCGGTGGACGATATGGATGCGCATCGCGCCTTGGGCTTGGATCTGCCCGGTTGGGCGGGTGTCGTTCGTAGCTGCTGCCGCACCACCCATACCAGTCGGTCTGGCCTGGGCGCTCGCGGTTGCCTGAGGCCAGCTTCTTGGTAGCGTAGGGCACCCAGCGTATCTTGCTCGAATATGCTGCGGCAGCGCTAGCAATGACCGGTGTTTGGCTTCCTTCTCTCTATTCGCGAGCCCCTATCGGGGCAGCGAGGCAAGGCGCCGCCCAACTCGGAGGCTCATGACGACAATGCGTGCCCCGAATCCATACGAAGCGGATTCACGCCTCGCACGATGGATAAGAGCCGCCTTGGTCGGATGCTTCGTTGTCGCCGTGACCGCCGCGGGTCTGTTTGCCTATCGGTACTTCACCCTGCCGCGGACCATGACGGTCGCCGCGGGAGCAGTCGACGGCGAACCGGTTCGGCTGATGTCGGCGATTGCCGGCCGGCTGACGAAAAGCAACTCGAGCATTCGTCTCCAGATTGTTGCCCTGGGCAACGCTCTCGAAGCAGCCAAGGCGTTTTCAGCCGGAGAGGCCGATCTCGCGATTGTTCGCGCCGACGTGGGAGATTTGTCGAATGCCCGCACGGTCGTCGTCATTAGTCATGGGGTGGTATTGCTTGTCGTGCCGCCGGGCTCTTCTGGAACCATGGAGAGCCTCAAGGGAAAGACGATTGGGGTTGTCGGCGAGGAGATTAATCGCAGAGTGGTCGAGGTGCTCAGTCGCGAATATGATTTCGCCGGCGCGAAAGTCCGCGTCAAGGACATTGCGGTGGCAGATGCTCAGCAGGCGTTTCGATCGCGGCAAGTGAGCGCTTTGCTCGTGGTCACGCCTACCTCGGAGAAATATCTCGCACTGATTCGCGGGGTCTTTGCGGGAGACCCCAAGCGCAGACCGCAACTGCTGCCGATCGAATCCGCCGAGGCGATTGCCAACGCCGCACCGGCCTATGAGAGCTATGAGTTGCCGAAAGGCACCCTGCGCGGCTCGCCGCCCGTCCCCGACGAGGACCTCACGACGCTGCGCGTTCCCTATTATCTCGTCGCCAACAAGAATATTCACGAGAATGCGATCGCCGAGCTGACGAAGGTGATCATGGATGCGCGCAGAGACCTCCTGGCCGAGTATCCGCTTCTGGCACAGGTCAGCGCACCCAGCACCGACAAGGACGCATACATTCCTGTGCATCCTGGAGCCGCGGCTTTCTACGAGGACACCCAGCAACCCTTTCTGGATAAATACGGCAACGAGCTCTTCCTTATTCCCATGGCGCTCGGTCTGATTGCTTCCTTTGTCGCCGCCGCCCGGAAATTCGTCGGATTCGACTCCGAAAATGCCGCGAGCGTGCTGGAACCCCTTCATGCCCTGGCTGGTCCAATTCGTCACGCCCGCAGCGAAGCCGAATTAGGTGCGATCGAAGAGGAGATCGATGACATCATCAGTACGCAGCTTCGCAGCCATCCAAACGGCAAGAACCGAGCCGCGGTTGCCGCCGCGCTGAGCCTCGCCGCGCAACGGCTGGAGCGCTTGATTCAGTACCGCAGAGCCATGCTCCCGCCGAGTTGAACTACAGCGCGTCCCGGTGTTGTTGTTGCATGGAGCACGCTCTCGCCTCCTTCACCGACAAACTCCGGTGAGCCGGCAACCGCTGACCGCGAGGAGGATCGGGTATAGCTGAATACGCTATTCAGGCTGTGTTCACGCTCACTATTGTACTCTGCTTCCAATGTTCGCAGATACGACCTCGGATAGGAGCGCGCTGCGGACGCGCGGGGGCGCTATCCGACCCCGCCACGAGGGCCGCCCAGCAATGGGCGGCCCTTCCCTCTTGCCTCCGCCGTTCCATTTGCGCGGCAACTGAGCAAAAGCGCTAGCTCCTCCTCGTCACGATCGCGTCGAGCGTGACGCGCTGCCGGCGGAGATCGCTTGCATGATGCGCACGGGCGTGAGCGGTAGATCATGCACTTCCGCGCCAACCGCGCACAGGGCGTCATTGACGGCGCAGAGAATTGCCGCAGGGGGGCCGACGGCGCCGCCTTCGCCGATACCCTTGACGCCAAATTCGGTATGCGGCGATGGCGTCTCCATGTGCAACACGCGGATGGGCGGCACTTCGGTCGCGCCAGGCAGGAGATAATCGAGCAAGCTCGACGCCAAAGGCTGGCCGTGGGCATCGAACGGCATGGCTTCCAGCAGGCATGTCCCAATGCCTTGCGCCGTACCGCCGCAGACTTGGCCATCCACAACCATCGCATTGACGAGCTTGCCGCCATCTTCGACGACCACGTAGTCCAGGATGTCGACGTGCCCGCTGCCCACGTCGACCGCGACGAGCGCGGCATGCGTGGCATAGCTGAAGGTTCCGGCATCGTGCGCCGGACGATAGCCGGCAGTGACCTCCAGTCCGCCGCGGTCGACATCGGGCGGGAGGTTCTGGGGTTGCAGGTACCAGGCTCGCGCTATTTCGCGCAGCCCTAGGCTGGCGCCGCTCGCGTGCACGCGCCCGTTGGCAAGATGCGTGTTGCTGGGTTCCGCCTGCAGCAGCCACGC
>DATBYX010000220.1:0-2993 GCA_036513475.1 Xanthobacteraceae bacterium
GGCGGAAGAACATAACATTACCTGGCACTTCATCGCACCGGGCAAACCCATGCAGAACGGCTTCTGCGAGAGTTTCAACGGCCGGATGCGAGATGAGCTTCTCAACGAAAGCCTGTTCTTCGGCCTCGATCATGCCCGGACCAAGATCGCGAACTGGGCCGGCGACTACAACCGTGCATCGGAACACCCATCTGGCTATGTGATTGATGAGAAGAGGTTTTGCTGGTTGGGATGCGATCCTGCGGGGTACTTTAGATTTTGCCGCGCCCGTTCGGTGATGGATTGAGCAGCGAACGTTGTGAGAGCGGCGCGGGCGAAGATCCAAGGACCCTCCGACAGAGGATGGATGGATTCGATCTCTCCGGCTTCAGCCGCCAGCCGGAGCGTCTTGGGCGCGATCTTCAGGATCTGTGCGGCGTTGCCAAGGTTGAGCCAAGGCTCGATCCCGTCCTCCGCGGGCTTGAACACCGGGATGTGGTAGTTCGAGCGCATTGATGTGACGCGCTCGCGGGTCCAGCGATTGCCGTTGCCCGTCTTGAGGCCGTTGCGGTTGAGGAGGCCGGCAATCAGATCGTCGCTGGCGATCAGCACCAGCTCACGCACGGCTTGGATGATATCGGCAGAGGTGCTGTTGCGCTGTCCGCGCCGGCGCTTCGGCAAGCGCAACTCGCTGTGGGCGCCACCCACCCAGTGGACGATGAGAACGATCTCCGAGGCCGCGCCGTCGATATCGGCCACGACCTCGTGGATCAGGGTGCGCACGATGCGCTTCTTGACACGTGCATCGGTTGTCGGCGCTGACCAGACGGTTCGCAGGTTCGACGCCAGGACGCCGAGCGAGGCCGGAGCAACGGCGGGAGCAGGTGTACTCGCATCATGCGCGGCAAGTTTGCCCTCGACCTCCGCCACATGGACGAGCGCCCTGTTCCAGCGCGCTTCAAGCTCGCTCGCCACCAGCCGGTTCGCGGGGTCAGCGGCATCGTATTGCCGGAAGGCCCGGTCGGCGGCATAGCGCGCCGCTTCGAGGTCGCGACGGAGAGCATCGCGCACCTGATCCCGCCGTTCCCCGGCTGCCTTGGCGGCAGCGGTTGCCGCAGCGATAGCGCCCGGACCGACGACGCCAAGCAATGCTTCCTCGATTGCATCATCGACGCGCAATCCGCCGAAGCCGATGCAGTGAGGGCCGCCATTATCCATCCAGGCGCGGCTGCAGGTGTAGCGCGGGATATGGTGCTTCATGCCGGAGTACCGCAGTGTGAGCTTGCGGCCGCAGCGCTTGCACCGGATCAGACCGGCCAGCAGCGCGTCACCATGCTTGGGCGCGCCGTGATGCCGACCGGTGGGAACGTTGCTGCCGACCATTGTGCGGATCGCCTCGAACCTCTCCCAGCTCACGTACCCTTCATGGGTGTTGGGCTTCAGCGCCAGCCACTCGCTCCGCGTCTTGCGGCGGATCTTCACGCTCACGCCCTCGGCGCTGTATCCCGCCGCCACAGCCGTCTTACCATAGGCATAGGCGCCGCCGTAGACCGGGTTCTCAATGATCCGGTGGATGGCGGAGTAGCTCGGTCGCCGCCAGGCCGTGTCGCCGTCGGTCTGCTTCACCGGCAGATCGAGATTGTACTCGTGGAGCCAGCAGAGCGCCTGTCGCGCGCTGCCCAGTTCCTCGACCTTGTCGAACACCAGCTTGATCGCTTCCTGGACACGCCGATCCGGATCTTTCTCATAACGGTCACCGGCCTTCACGAAGCCGACGGGCGCTGCCACAACCAACTCGCCCCGGCGCGCCTTCTCGTAGCGGGCCGAGAGCGAGCGCTGGCGCAACAGATCCAGCTCGTACTCGTTGAGGCTGCCCTTGAGCCCGAGCAGCAGGCGGTCGTTGCCGTGCCTCGGCGCATAGATGGTCTCCTGATCGACCAGAACGGTATCGACCACGCGGCACATCTCGATGAGTTGCTGCCAATCCCGGCTGTTGCGAGCGAAGCGTGAGACCTCGCGAGCGCAAACCGCACCAACCTTGCCGAGACAGACCTCTGCAACCATCCGCTCAAAGCCGGCGCGTTGTACGCCGCCAGCGGCTGAGCGACCGAGGTCATCATCGATCACTTCAATCTCGGACCACCCGAGCGCCGTGAGCCGGTCGCGCATGGCGTATTGCAACGCGCTGCTCTCGCGATTGTGCAGCACCTGATGGGCTGAGGATTGACGCACGTAAAGAATCGCCTTGCGCTCCAGATGATGAGGCTTGATCTTGTCAGAGATCATGACTGACCTCCTTGGCGCGCGGCGTCGTGGTTGTCGCAGCATGATCGAGGATCAACTGCGTCATCAGGCTCATGAGTGCCGCCCGGGCTTCCGCCGGCAACTCCGGCCATGCGGGTGCGCCGATGACGCCGTTCGACAGACCTCTCCTGAACAGATCCATCTGCTGCTGCAACCGTGGTTGTCCACTGTATCCGCTCCCTGGCATTGCCGTCCGCCGTGACATGCGTCTCTCCCCGATTCTGGTCGTGAGAGGCTCTGGATACGCCGGAAAGCAGGGCAGCTGGTGGTCTTCGGTCCCTCGCTAGGTCGAGAAGCACAGAAAGCGCCGCAAGTGCGGTCATGCTGACAAATGGCCGAACTGCCAAAAGCTCGGCGTCAGGGCACGCCGTACGGTCGAACATCCATGCCGGAATCTCCAGCCAACGATCTGTTTGCGATCCATCCAGCGAGCAGCGGAAAGTGCTCCCATCAGCCTTGTCTACCGTTCCATGAACGCAAACTCGGCGACCAAACCAAGGATGATGTCGATAAAGAACTTCGCGAAGAACGGTCCTGTGGGCGTTCTCAAACGTCGTTGTATAACGGGCGACGACCGCATTCGAGCCTTGACGACCGCACCCCGGATCAAGCCTACTTCGATTTTCCTCCGCTCCGCGCGGCGGCCTAACCCCGGCAGACGCTCCACTTATCGACGCGGAATTATTGTTCAGACAACCGGAACCGGCTCT
>DATBYX010000221.1:0-15401 GCA_036513475.1 Xanthobacteraceae bacterium
GCAGAGCGCGCGATCAGGCCGCTGGCGCTGGGCCGGAAGAACTATCTGTTCGCCGGTTCCGATGCCGGCGGTGAACGCGCCGCGACAGCCTACACGCTCATTGAAACCGCCAAGCTCAACGGCCTCGATCCCGAAGCTTATCTGCGCGACGTGCTCGGACGCATCGCCGATCATCACATCAACCGTATCGGCGAACTTTTGCCCTGGAACATCGCCAGCGGCTCACGGGCTCGCGCCGCAGCCTGATCGATTCCGGCTCAAGTCAAGCCGAAAAAGTCGCAGTCGTCGGCAGACGCTTACGTTAGTGCTACGGGCTTGGACGGTGTTAACTTAGGCTGCTCGGAAGCGACCTGCTCATCAATGCAGCGACTCTTCAGCCTGCTTGCGAATGAATTCAGCCAGCTGCTCTGCCGTCATGTTCTCAAGGTCGGCGAACTCGCCAGGCGCGCCGCTCTCGCGTCGCTCCACCCGCTTGCCACTCAACACGCCCTTCTCTTTGACCGCGGCAACGGCGGCCGCGTACTGGCCTGCCTCCATTGCGCCACGGCGCGCCTGTTCCGCCTCATCGATTAGGCTCTCAACTGTCACGGCAGCGTGCTCAGCGCCGACTGCTGTAATTTGCTGTACCCGATCTCGTACTTCTGGATCTGTTGCCAAACGTGACGCATTACCGCGATCCCGCTTGAAGCCAGCAAGTTGATGCGCTTCCGTGGCCGTCTTGCCGCTGGCCAGCAGCTGGGCGATGCGTTCGTGGCGTGGGTTTTTCAGAACAGGCATTGGCTCAGGCCCAAATCAAACAGGTTGAATCTTCAAGATAATTGTCGGATCGGCCATTGTCCACGAAGATTGCGGCTATGGCGTCGCTACACCCAGATCCTTAGGTTTGTCAGCGCGCGAAATAACCCTTACGGCTCAAGGTGGTCGTGAGCGTAGGTTTGCCAATATAAATTGTTGATTTTGCTTGATCGTTGCACGTTGGGCCGATCGAGCATCCCGGTATCTACGCTGCCCCGCGTTCCCCCGTCCACTTGAACTGCGCCCTGGGGGCGCCCTGGGGCCCGCACGCCTACTTGCGAGGGCGCCGCCGTGCGCCCATTTCGGGGGGCGGGGCGCGCAACGCACATAATGATCCCTCACACGGTGAACCTGAGCTGGCTGCCCCCCGTCTTTGCGCAAGCCTCGGAGCGGCTGGCCAGCACGTTCGGCGAATTCGCCGGAGGGGCCACGGTGTGGCTCGCCGTGACGGGACTCAGCCGCTCCGGCAAGACGGTCTTCATCACCAGCCTGATCCACAACCTCCTGAGCACGCTGCATAACCCGAACCGCATGCCGCTTCTCGATTTGATCGGCGAGCGGCGGCTGATCGCGGCCACCCTGGAAACCGCCAATGCGCATCGGTTGCCGCGGTTTCCTTACTTCAGCAATATCGAGGCGATGGCGGGCCGCGCGCCGGACTGGCCGATCCGCACGATTGATATCAGCGAGATCGGCATCGATATCCGCTTCACTCCTGCCAACACGCTCGGCAAGCTCTTAAGCGAGATCACCGGCAGCCCGGCCAGGCTGACGCTGCGGATCGTCGACTATCCCGGCGAATGGCTGCTCGATCTGCCCCTTTTGGAGCAGAGCTTCGCCGAGTGGTCGCGCGCGACCATCCATTCCCTGCACAGCGGCAGCCGAGCAGCAATCGCCAACGAGTTCTTGACCTACGTCGGCCGTCATCGCCCCGATGAGCCCGCAAGCGATGGGGTCGCAAGGGCTGCGCATGAACTCTACTGCGCGCTCCTGTTTAAGGCGCGGGATCAGCATGGATTGAGCTATCTCCAGCCCGGGCGATTTCTATGCCGGGGAGCGCTCGCGGATGCACCGTATCTCTGGTTCGCCCCGCTCGACTTCGGTGAAGATGTGCATCTGCTCGCGCCCCACTCGCTCGGCGCGCTCATGGCGGAGCGCTTCGAAACCTACAAACGGGAAGTGGTCAGCGCCTTTTATGAGAATCACTTCCGGCATTATTCGCGGCAGATCGTGCTCGTGGACGTCGTGCGCGCGCTGCTCGCCGGTCGTGAAGCTTTCGAGGATACGCGCCGCGCGCTTGGCGTCATCATCGACAGTTTCCGATACGGACACGGCGGGATTCTCTCCAAGCTGCTGCTCGGCCCGCACATCGACAAGGCGCTGTTTGCCGCCACCAAGGCCGACCACGTCCCCGACATCCAGCGCGATCACCTTGCTGCGCTGTTGCGCAATATGACAGCCTTGCCGGCAATCGACATGAGAAGCAGCAACGCGCAGCTCGACGTCACCGCGATTGCATCCGTCATTTCCACCGCGGAAGATTCCCAGATGATCGACGGCCAGCGCGTGCAGGTCGTCGTTGGCCGGCCGGTCGGCGCCAAGACCCAGTCCAAATTCTTTGTCGGCAATGTGCCGATTCGGCCACCCCGTCCCGATGCCTGGGGCTCGCCCTTTCTCAACGTGCCGGTGTTCGAGCCTCCGACCATCGATCCTTCCCCGATCGACGGCATCCCGCACATCAATCTTGATGTGGCGCTCCAATTCCTGCTGGGAGACCGACTGCGATGAGCAATTTATCCTACCGCATTGATCAGGTGGCGCTGTCCCCCCGCGTCATCGAGGTGGAGACTCGCGAGGAACCACCGTCGTCGTTTGCTGCGCCTCCTCCGCAAGTGATCGCGACCGACCGGAGCGGACCGGTCGTGCCCACTGAACGCGCTCTCGCGACCATCTCGGCAGAACCCGTGCGCAGGCGAGATCGTGTCGTCACCTTCGGCATGGCAGGAATAGCCGTCTTGCTGGTGGGCTGGGCAGCGGTCGATGCGGCGGCCTGGATCTCCACTGCGTTCGACCACGGTGCCGCCCTGGGAGTGCTGGCCGCAGCTGCCGTTGTAGCGGGCGTGGGCGGGGCGGGGGCCATTATTGTGCGGGAGGCGGTGAGCCTGCTCCGCCTTCGCAGCGTCGAGGCCGTGCGCCGGCGGTTTTCCGATACGAAGCTCGCGCCGGCGCAGACCCGCGAGGCGGTCCGCGAGGTCCTCGCGGTGCTGCCGCGCGACCGGGACACCACGCGCGCCATCGCCGCCTTCCAACGTCAGGTCCAGGCGCACCACGGGCGGGACCAGCAGATCGAGCTCCTCTCGCGCAGCGTGCTCAAGGCGCTCGACGAGCGGGCAGAGGTGCACGTGCGCACCGCGGTCGTGCGCGCGTTTGGCATCACGGCGATCAGTCCCACGGCACTGACCGATGCGGCGTTTTTTCTCGCCTGCGGCGTACGGATGGTACGCGCGGTGGCGGGCGTGTACGGGCATCGCCCGACAACCGTGGCGACCCTCCATCTGCTGCGCCGGCTCCTGTTCGAAGCGGGGAAGCTCGGCGCGGTGGATCTCGCCAGCGCCTCGCTCGTGCAGCATCTCGGCGGCGCCGTGACCGAGCGGTTCGCGACCAGCACCGCCGACGCGCTCTATGCCGCCTATCGCATGGCGCGGCTCGGGATCATCGTCATGGACCTTTGTCGCCCGCTCGCCTGGGAGGCGGACGAAGTGCCGAACGTCGCTTCGCTGGTGAGCGGAGTGCTCCGCCGTCGTACGGACACGCAGGAGGCCCAGTAGGTGCCACTCACGGGTTCGCCGTCCGCAGCAGGCACTCGTCGCTTCGGAGCGGGCGGTGCAATGCGTCAGTGGTTCTGATAGCTTGCAGCTGGAAATACTGCCCGGGATGATATCCGTGGACCAGGATGCAAAAAACTTGCGCCGCAATCAGCGCGCCATCGACGCCGTGATTGCGGCACTGGCCGCGCGATTCGGCAATCGCCTCGTTACCTCGCGTGCCGTATGCGAGCAGCACGGCAATACCACGACCTGGATTGCCAATGAGCCGCCGGACGCGGTGGTGTTCCCGCAATCGACCAGCGACGTCCAGGATATCGTCCGCCTCTGTGCCAGCCATTGCGTGCCGGTCATTCCCTTCGGCACCGGGACCTCGCTGGAGGGCCACGTCAATGCTCCGCTCGGCGGAGTGTCCATTGATTTTCGCGACATGAACAGCGTGTTGGCTGTAAACGCGGAGGATCTGGACTGCGTGGTTGAGCCAGGCATTACCCGCAAGCAGCTCAACGAGCAGCTCCGCGACCAAGGCCTGTTCTTCCCGCTCGATCCGGGTGCCGATGCCTCGCTCGGCGGAATGGCAGCGACGCGTTGTTCCGGCACCAACGCTGTGCGCTACGGCACGATGAAAGACAACGTGCTCGCGCTCAAAGCGGTATTGGCGAACGGCGAGGTGATCACCACGGCCCGACGTGCGAAGAAATCCTCGGCTGGGTATGATCTCACGCGGCTGCTCGTGGGCTCGGAAGGCACGCTCGGCGTGATCACCGAACTCACCCTCAAGCTCTCCGGCATTCCGGAAGCGATAGCGGCCGGTCACTGCGAATTCCCCTCGGTCGAGGCAGCATGCAATGCGGCCATGACCACGATTCAGTCCGGCATTCCGATCGCTCGCATGGAGCTTCTCGATGCCCTGCAGGTGAAGGCGACCAATCTTTATTCCAAGCTCTCCTTGCCCGAGGCGCCCATGCTGTTCGTGGAGTTTCATGGCTCGCCAGCCGGAGTGGCGGAGCAGTCCGAGCGCTTTGGGGAGATCGCGCGCGAGCTTGGTGGCGGCACCTTCGCGTGGGCGACCAAATCCGAGGACCGGAGCCGCTTATGGCAGGCGCGACATGATGCCTATTGGGCGGGGCGTGGGTTGCGCCCAGGGACGCAGGCGGTGGCAACCGACGTTTGCGTACCGATCTCGCGTCTTGCCGAATGCGTCACCGAGACCCAGCGCGATGTTGCGGCCCATAATCTGATGGCGCCGATCCTCGGCCATGTGGGCGACGGCAATTTCCATCTTACATTGCTGGTGGACATGGCGGATGCGGACGAGGTGGCGATGGCGCGCGGAGTGTGTGAGCGCGTAGTCGAACGCGCGGTTGCCATGGACGGCACCTGCACCGGCGAGCATGGCGTCGGGGAAGGCAAAATGAAATATCTCGCGGGCGAGCTGGGCGCGCCGGCGCTCGCCGTCATGGCCGCGATCAAGCGCGCTCTGGACCCCCAGAACATCATGAATCCGGGCAAGATCGTCGCGCTGGACTGAGCGCGAATGCATGTGTCAACGAGGCACGGCGAAAAAGGTAATCTCCTCAGGGCGATGCCGACAGACATCGAGATTGTCTCGGTGAGAAGCGTGTTAACTGGCTGTCAATGAACATAAACCTGCCGTTAACCGAGCGCATGTTTCGCTCGCCGGGCTGCGGCGAAATCGATCAGCAAAAACGATGAATCCCGTATTGGAGTCTGATAAAAACCAGTAAATTTCATGCAAGTACTCAGTATTCAAGTACTTTTTGGAAACGGGCGCTGGATGCGGAATCGCCCAGTGCACCGGAGTGTGGAGATGGCGTGCAGACGACCCTGCTGAGCGTGGCGATCGCGATCATCCTGGCGCTGACAGCCGCGCTGGTTGGGCCGCTTTTCGTGGACTGGACGCGCCACCGCAGCGAGTTCGAGGCCTACGCCAGCCGGCTATCGGGACTGGAGATTCACATCACTGGTCCAATCGATGCGCGCCTGCTGCCCACGCCGACGCTTGTCATGCAAGGCATCGACATCGCCCGCGCGGACCAGCCCGGCAGCGTGCGGGCCCGCGCGCTGCGTGTCGAATTCGAGCTGGGTGCCCTGGTACGCGGCGAGTGGCGCGTCAGCGAGGCGCGGGTGCAGGGTCCGGAAATCTCGGCGGGGCTCGACGAAAACGGTGAGCTGACTGGGCCTGTCCCCAGACTCGGCTTCAATACGCAAGCAATTTCGATCGAGCACCTGCATGTCGAAGACGGCCGCGCCATTTTGACTCATGCCGAGAGCGGCTCGCGCCTCGTGCTCGACAACATCGAGTTCAGAGGCGAGTTGCGTTCCCTGAGCGGCCCTGTGAAAGGCGAGGGCTCTTTCGTCACCGCCGGACAGCACTTGCCGTACCGGCTTTCAGCAACTCGCATCGGCCAGGACAATGCCGCCAAGCTACGGCTCGTCGTTGATCCGATCGAGGGGCCATTCGTTGCCGAACTCGAGCTCACGGTTTCGCTGGAGCGGGGCGCCCCGCACTTTGAGGGCCAGCTCCAATTCAACCGTCCAGTGGGACGCGCACCTGCGCACTCACAATCGCCGATCGTTGAACCCTGGCGGCTCACGACGCGGCTGGCAGGCGATAGTATTGCGGCCGAGTTTCAGCAAATCGAATTCCAGTATGGCCCGGATGAACGGTCCGCCAAATTGCGGGGGAGTGCCCGTGTGGATTTGGGACGCAACCCGCGCATCAGCGCCACGCTATCCTCAGCTCAGGTGGATCTCGATGCGTTGGCGATGTTCTCCGAGGAGACCCGCCGGCAGCCACTAGAAGCCATCAAGCTACTCGGAGAAGGCATCCTCGGCAGCCTGCCCCTTCCGGTTCCAGCCATCCTGACTATTGGGATAGAGGCCGTTGGGCTCGGAGGAGCAAGCCTCCAGCGGGTGAACGCCGAGTTCGAAGCCGAAAAGGAAACTTTGCTAATAAGGAAATTGGAATTCCGCGCGCCTGGCGTGAGCCAGATGCAACTCCGCGGAAGCCTTGCGACTGTATCCTCCATCCCGCAATTTGCTGGGTCGATACAGGTCCAAACGAACGACCCCCGCGCGCTGGCTGCCTGGCTCGGCGCAGCCAGTGATGAGCAGATCCCTGCTTCAGGTGCTCTGCGATTCGATGCGGACGTAACTGCCTCACGAGATGCCATCGAAGTCCAGCGGCTCAGTCTCGATCTCGATCGGACGAACGTGACCGGCCGGTTTGGATACACTTGGGGTGGCGAGAAGGGGCGGGCGCGGCTGGACGCGGCACTAACCACATCCGAGATCGACCTTGACCAGATCTATGCGCTTGCAAAGCCTCTGTTGGGCAAGCGAGAGTTCGCGTGGCCTCGAGCGGGGGCTCTCAGGTTGAAAGCAGAGCACGCCTTGCTTCTCGGTGTCCACGCAGGGCACGTCGACGTGAATATCAGGATCGAGGCCGGCGCATTGGAGATCGATCCTCTCATCGTCGCGGATTTTGGCGGCGCGGCATTGGCGGCAAGGGGCCGCATTGCTACGCGAACGCAATCCCCCGGCGGCGCAGTGACTCTCGATGTGGACGCTCACAATCTCGAGGGCATACTGGCCGTGCTGGATAAGTTCGCGCCGGAAACAGCGGACCGGGTGCGGCATTATGGGGGCCGCCTCACGCCTCTGGTGGTGCGCACCTCGGTTACGGTGGCTCCCGGGTCTGCCAGGAATTCGCCCGCCAATTGCAAGTTCAAGGTCGACGGCCGTGCCGGAGCATTCCGGCTCGCCCTGCTCGGCGATCTGGTCGGCGCGGGTGACGTGCTCAATGCGGATGAACCGGTCGATCTTAGCACTGCGAACATGAATCTCATGGGTCGTGTTGAAACGGATGCAGGCGCAACGCTGACCGAGCTGCTCAGTTTAGATCACATTATCTCTGTCGATAAGCAGCCGGGCCGATTGGCAGTGACGGCAAAAGGCCCACTCCATGGCAACATCGAATTCGGTAGTCGGCTCAATGCCGGCGCTCTCGATGTGACTGCCAACGGCTGGGTACATGTTTGGCCGCAGACCGAGCGGCGTAGCGAGCTGGCTCTAGCGGTCCGAAACGCGAACATTCGCTCACCGCGGCCGGTGATCGGCAACGGCGCGGTCGATCTCCTGCCCACCTCGTTCACGACGCGGCTTGGTTTGACGGACCGAACAATTCATTTGACGGATCTCCAGGGAACGTTTGCGGGGGAAAGGATGAGCGGGCGGTTTGTCATTGGAATGCAGCGGCCGCTGGACGTGCAAGGCGAAATTGATGTCAGTGCGCTGAATCTACCTGCCGCGATTGCGACGGTGCTCGGAGTTCCCACTCGTTTGCCCACCGTGAGCTCAAGTGCCGACATACTCTGGCCATCCGAGCCGTTCGTGCAACTGCTTAGCCGGCAAAGCGGTCAGATTCTCCTGAAGGCGGCACATCTCGCTGTGATGCCAAAAACCGACGTGCAGCATTTCAAGGGGATGCTGCGGTTCGGCGAGGGGCGAATTGCGTTGCAAGGGATCGAGGGTGCAATCGCCGGAGGGGAAATAAACGGCGAGTTGGTGTTCCTGCACGACGGAGAAGGCCTGATTGCGCGCACGCGGGCTCGAGTGGTGAATGCGAGTGCCGCCGATCTGCTTCCCGGCAACGGAGTAGTGTCCGGTCAACTCAGATTTGACCTCACCGCTGAAGGAAGTGGGATGAGCGCATTGGCGCTTATTGGCTCACTCGAGGGAAGCGGCACCTTCAGCATTGAGAACGCCCGAGTGGCGCGCCTCGATCCGAAGGCCTTCGAAGTCGTGACCCGCGCCGTCGACCAAGGCCTCCCGATTGATCCCGATCGACTGCGCGACAGAGCGGACACCGCGCTTGCGGGCGGCGCACTCCTCATCCCGCGAGCCGAGGGGGCCATTGCGGTTTCCGGAGGGCAAGCTCGCGTGACCAATTCAATGCCAGCAGAAAGAGGGACTGAACTTGCTGTTAACGGGAGCATGAATCTGATTGACGCCAAAATGGATGCGCGCCTGGTTCTGTCCCGCGCGGGCGCTGTCGATGCCGGTGCAAAGGGTTCGCCCGAGATCGAGCTCGGGCTCAAAGGGCCTTTCAGCGCGCCGAAGCGCAGCATTGGCGTAGGCAGCTTCGCAAATTGGCTCGCGCTGCGCGCCGTCGAGCAGGCCTCGACGAGGTTGGAAGTGTTGGAGGGTCGGGAGCAGGGGTCTCCTCCAGCAGAGCAGCATGCCGGGCAGCCGGGTGTGGACAAAAAAAAGCGACCGTCCGACGCCGCGGGTTCCACGACAGGGCCTGACATATCCCGCCCCCGTGCCGCCATACGCAACGTGCAGCGGCCTAAACCATCAGCCAGTGAGTTGACGCAACCTGCTCCTCCGCCGAGCACTATCTGGCCTAACTCGATGCCTCCTCAGTTGCTTTTTGGGGTGCAGTAATCCTGTGATCCGGAGCGCTCCTACGAGGGGGAATGCCTAAACCGAAGCTGAGCGATCAGTCGCAGGCGCACGCCCGCTCTGGCGTTTGCTCGCTCCCAACCAATTCTGATGACGGTAAAAGCCCGGAACGAAAAGGCGAATGGCTGATGATAAATTGCCATGTTGCCGATCAGAATCGATGAGTGCTACGAGATCCGAAAGGGTCATGTGCTTTGCATGCGCGATTTCCTTGAGAGCGTTCCAGAACTCCTTCTCAAGGCTGACGCTGGTCCGGTGACCAGCAATGACGATTGAATGTTTCACGACCGCAGATTCCATAGAGCTTTTCTCAGCTTGAGTTCGATGGCTGTCGAAACTGCTTAGTCGGCTCCCGCTGCTCCTTTGCAGCAGAGCGGCCATTCGTACTCAACAAGGCGCGGTAAGCGGGCGCGCCATCGAATCCTGGCCGCTCGGGCTCTACTGCAAAAACGCACAGGGCGATCTTCGCACTCTGTCGCGGTTCAAACTCCATCGTAAATTAGGTGACGTTCAGGTCCGCGGTTGCGGGACGATGCGGATATATGGTTTTGGTGCCTTCCAGCCTTGTGGGTACTGCTTCTTGGCTTCGTCATCGCTCACCGAGCCGGCAATGATCACGTCTTCTCCTTGTTTCCAGTTCACCGGCGTGGCCACCTTGTGCTTGGCCGTGAGCTGAAGCGAATCGATCACACGTAGCACTTCATCGAAGTTGCGGCCGGTAGTCATTGGATAGACCAAGACCAGCTTGATCTTCTTGTCAGGGCCGATCACGAACACGTTTCTTACTGTCTGATTATCCGCCGGCGTGCGCTTCGCGGGATCTCCGGAAATCGCCGCGGGGAGCATCCCGTAAAGCTTCGACACGTTGTAATCCGCGTCCGCAATCATCGGATAATTGGGTGCAAAGCCCTGCGTCTCCTTGATATCGCTCGCCCATCGGGTGTGACTGTCAAGCGGATCGACAGACAACCCAATGATCTTCACTCCGCGCTTATCGAACTCGGGCTTGATCTTGGCCATGTAGCCTAGCTCGGTCGTGCAGATTGGGGTGAAATCCTTGGGATGCGAGAACAACACGACCCAACTGTTTCCGATCCAATCGTGAAAGCGAATTTTGCCCTCGGTCGTTTCTGCGGTGAAGTCCGGGGCCGTATCATTGATCGCGAGTGCCATCACTCACCCTCCTCAAGTGGAGCCATGATGCTGGGTAGAAAGTCATAGTATAGCGTTTGGCTGGGCGGTCGGCCAGAAGATGGGCAATTCAGAATTCTGCAAGGATGCTCGTCCATGAAGTGCCCTGACCGATCTAGTCGCGCGACGATTTGTCCCGATGCTCGGACCGGTCGAGGCAAACGCCTGGGAACGCTTGGCTTTTCCGGGGACGTTGCCATTTTGCCGCAACGCTGCCCTCGCCTGAACCTGCTTTCGACTCACGCTTTGATTCGAACCTGCGGGAGGGGTCAAGCGACCACTGCGCGGACCGCCCCGCGGAAGCGTGAATATCGAAGGGACTTCCCACCAAGGGCGTGGCGGCAGGAAAAGAGAACGTCGATGGCGGGCCGGCTTGCATGTTTCGTCGCCCTGCGCACGTTGCTTCCAGCAATAAAGCGCTCGCCCATTGTTGTGGCGGGTGGGCGGATGCCTGGTTGGAGCAGCCTGTTCAGTGTATGCGAATGGGCAAGAATCCGGAATTCTCCGGAGGTCGATGCGTTTGTGCTCGCATGGATAGCTGGTCACGCGAATGAGCAGTCGCGCCGCCGACGGCTTTTCATGTAGACGTTGGCATTCTCTCATCCATTGCTCATCGATCGCTGGCTGTCGGTCGTTCCACCGCGATTGACATTTCTCCTTCCACGCCGCAAAGCCTCAGTTTCCGGGTGGGTCTGTTCGCGGCATGTTCAAACGCATTCTGATCGCCAATCGAGGCGAAATCGCTTGCCGGATCATCAACACCGCACGCCGGTTAGGCATCCAAACAGTTGCCATTTATTCGGAGGCCGACCAGGACGCCTTGCACGTGGAAATGGCGGATGAAGCTGTAGCCATAGGTCCGGCCGCCGCTTCGCAAAGCTATCTCGTCATTGACAAGATTATCGCGGCCTGTCGCAGAACGCGCTCTGAAGCGGTGCATCCAGGGTATGGTTTTCTCTCGGAGAACGCCGCCTTTGCAGAGGCATTGGCCGACGCCGGAATTGTTTTCATTGGGCCGCACCCCGGCGCGATCGCGGCGATGGGCGACAAGATCGAAAGCAAGAAGGTGGCTGCAGGTTCGGGAGTAGCCACAGTTCCCGGCTTTCTAGGCACCATCGCCGACGCGGAACAGGCGGTCAGGGTCGCCGAGGAAATCGGCTACCCCGTGATGATCAAGGCATCCGCCGGCGGTGGCGGCAAAGGCATGCGGATTGCGCGTTCCAGAGCGGAGGTCGCAACGGGCTTCGACCGCGCCCGCTCGGAAGCGAAATCCTCGTTTGGCGATGACCGGGTTTTCATAGAAAAGTTCATTGTTGATCCACGCCACATCGAAATCCAGGTGCTCGGCGACAAGCACGGCAATCTTATCCATCTCGGCGAGCGCGAATGCTCGATCCAGCGCCGTAACCAAAAGATCGTGGAGGAGGCACCAAGCACGATCGTGGATGCGAACACGCGTCAGAAGATGGGACGGCAAGCGCTCGCTTTGGCAAAGGCGGTTGCCTACGACTCCGCCGGTACCGTGGAGTTCGTCGCGGGACAGGACAAAAGCTTCTATTTTCTTGAGATGAATACGCGTCTTCAGGTCGAACACCCCGTGACCGAGCTTGTCACCGGCATCGACATCGTTGAACAGATGATTCGAATTGCCGCCGGCGAGCGGCTCTCGCTCAAGCAGAGCGACGTGAAGCTGTCGGGCTGGGCGGTCGAAACGCGCATCTACGCCGAGGATCCAGCGCGCAACTTTATGCCGTCAATCGGTCGGCTTGTGCGTTATCGCCCGCCGCCGGAGTCCCGAACAGCGGGCGTTACGGTTCGCACCGATACGGGAGTTCGGGAGGGCAGCGAAATCTCGCTGTTCTATGATCCGATGATCGCGAAGCTCATTACCCACGGTCCTACGCGCAACGACGCAACCGCAGCGCAGATGGACGCGCTCGATGCTTTCATCATCGAGGGTGTCCGACATAACATTTCGTTTCTATCTACGCTCATGCAGAATGAGCGTTGGAAGGCGGGTCAACTGTCAACGGCCTTGCTGGCAGAGGCGTTCCCAAACGGCTTTCATGCTCCGGTTCCGCAAGGCGAGACTGAATATGCCCTTGCAGCAGTGGCCGCTTGCATTGATCATGTCGCAGGCGAAAGGAAGCGGTCCATTTCCGGCCAGCGGCCAGGTCAAGCGGTGACCCGCGAACGTCGCCGGATGGTCCAACTCGGCGAGTGTGAAGTCAGGCTGGATATTGCCCGTAGTGATGCAGGTTCGGCTGCGCGAAGCTCAAAGCTGCTCGAATCGGCTGTGTCGGGGCTGAATCATTCGCCGCTGGAGGTGCGTTTCATCGACGCGCCGCCAAGAGAGCATGTGCTGATCTCGCGGTGGAAGCCTGGTGACCCGGTGTGGTCCGGCACCCTCGACGGGCGGTCGATATTCGTGCAAGTGCGACCAGTTCTCAATGGCTTCGAGCTGTCGCATCGCGGGGTCGAGAGCCGGGCTTACGTGTATACCGAGCGCGAAGCAGCAGCTGCGCGTTTCATGCCGGCAAAGAAGGTGGTGGATTCGGGCAAAGCGGTACGCAGTCCGATGCCCGGCCTGGTCATCTCGATCGCGGTCGCCGAAGGACAGGAAGTCAAGGCCGGAGAAACGCTCGCGGTGGTCGAAGCCATGAAAATGGAAAATGTCTTGCGCGCTGACCGTGATGGGGTGGTCAAGCGGATTCATGCCAGGAGAGGTGAGAGCTTGGCGGTGGATGCTGTGATTCTGGAATTTGCTTGATCCTTCTGGTCCATGAAGACGGCACAGCGGCGGGTTGCTCCTTTTCGCCATCGATGCTGAGCCGGGCAAATGCGCTTCCATCTCGATTGATATGACGGGCTCACGCTTCCGGTACCATGCGGATCACCATACTGCTCGGACCGTTTCTACCCGTTCCTCCTGTTCTCGGTGGAGCGGTGGAAAAGGTGCATTTGCTGCTGGCCGAAACTTACGCAGCAGCAGGCCATCAGGTGACGATTGTGTCCCGCGCGTACAAGAATTTTCCGCGCGAGGAGATCGTGAATGGAGTAAGGCACATCAGGGTGCCTTCCACCGATCGCACAGCATCGCTCATCAGGAATCTGCTGCGCGATTTCCGGTATGCCATAAGGATCGCACGTATGCTGCCGGAATCGGACATCACGGTCACGAACTCGTTCTCTTTGCCGCTCCTACTGCCGCGCAGTCGGGCAGGAAAGATCTACGTACACGTAGCAAGATTCCCGAAACATCAAATGGGTCTTTACTTTCGCGCCGATCGGCTGCAGGCAATTTCGAACGCTGTTGCAGATGCCATCCGTAAACAGGCGCCCCACCTCGCCAGCAGAATAAGGTCAATCGGGTATCCCGTTCCTGACGCTTATTTTCTACCGGACGTTACGCATGCAAAGCGCAAGACGATTCTTTTCGTTGGGCGGATCGCGCGGGAAAAAGGAGTTCATCTCTTACTGAATTCATTCGCCGCGGCAACTTTGAAAGATAATACCGGCATGCTCGCCCAGTGGCGACTGAGGATCGTCGGCCCGCACGAGGTCACACAAGGAGGGGATGGTGCTGATTACCTGCAAGAGCTCACGGCACTTGCGCGGCCGCTCGGGGTTGCATGCGAATTCGCTGGTCCCATATTCGAGCAACGCGCCCTGATAAGCGCGTATAGAAGTGCGTCCATTTTCGTCTATCCCAGCCTTGCTGAAATGGGCGAAGCCTTTGGTCTCGCGCCGCTCGAGGCAATGGCGGCAGGGTGCGCAGTGGTGGTCTCGAACTTGCGGTGTTTTGACGAGTTCATCGAGAACGGGGTGAGCGGCCTGACTTTCGACCACCGCGCCGCTGACGCCGAAGCAAAACTGCGCTCGCAATTGTTGCGTCTGATGACGGATCCGCAGCTGATGGCTGCGCTGGCACGGGAAGGCTACCGCGCAGCATGCAGGTTTAAGACATCCGCTATTAGCGCGCGCATGTTGGATGACTTCTCATCTCTGGTCAGTTTGCCGCATGCCACGCGCCCGCGGCGCAACGAGCCTGTCACCGATCGAGCGGAGCCGACGGTACGTCGCTGATCTGCCGAGAGGATGCCGCGCTATTTCTTGCGAAAACGATCAAGCCGCACAACTTCCGCACCCGCGTCGGGTTGCGCACCGTCCGGGACTACGCCCGGCTCCGAGTTCGCGGGCCGGGGCGCCAAAGGCAGCGCGGCTGGCGATTGCGTCTGCTCGACGGCCCGTTCCTTTTTAAGCCGTTCTGAGCCGGCGGGCTCCGCGAGAGCCTCCTCCCCTTCATTCGCCGATGCCGCCATTTCCTGAAACTGAAGCCCGAACTGCACGGCTGGATCGAAAAACCCTTTGATCGCTGCGAAAGGAACGGTCAGCCGTTCCGGAATTCCGCCGAATGACAAGCCCACTTCGAAGCTGTCTTCCTTGACTTCCAGATCCCAGAACTGGTGCTGTAGGACTATGGTTATTTCTTTTGGATATTGGGCGAGCATTCTCGGGGATAGGCGCACCCCTTCAGCGGTCGTATCCAAAGAAATGTAGAAATGGTGTTCACCCGGAAGCCCATTCTTGGCTGCATCTGCCAGGACCGTGCGCAGGACGCCGCGCAACGCGTCCTGCGTCAATAAGTCATACCGGATGTGATCGACTGCCATTGGCGGAAAAACCTTTTTCCGAACAGACTTGGATGGACGATCCAGATTGCGCTTGGCTCGGCTCCCTTTCCTATCGACTCACCGGGACAAGCTTATCCCGGATAAGACCTGCTGCGCCAGGGCGCCTTGAACGGCGGGTGAACGGCGGGCACATCATGGGGCGCTTGCGGTGAAAGTGGAGGCTTCTGTTGCCAGGCGCCTCCGTACCCCGCCTGAGGCTGCTAAGACCTCAGGACTTTAGATCGGTATTCCAAGCCGCATTACGCGGCCAGGGCCACCGGAGCATAGTTGTCGTTGGCAACTATGAGTTTGGCCCGATAACGGCGGAACCATGCCGAGCAAAAGTACGCCCTTTACGCCCTCGTCGATCCTGTTTCGCCCCCGTTTCAGCTATCAGCAATCAGGCATCAGCAATCAGCATCACAAG